>JAILIJ010000109.1 GCA_024695315.1 Bacteroidaceae bacterium | reverse complement strand
GATGAAACACTTATTAGTACCTACCTGACGTACAGGCTGGTTGTGTGAACGGTGACCATACTTAAGTTTGTAGATCTTTGCACCTGCAGCCTTAGCAAGCAACTGGTTACCCATACAGATACCCATGCAAGGTCTTACCTTTGGGTTAGCAAGGAACTTTTTGATGTTCTCAACGGCGTCAACAGCTGTGTCTGGGTCACCAGGGCCGTTAGCGAGGAAGAGTCCATCGAACTCTATGTCGTTGAAGTCGTAGTTCCAAGGTACACGAATGACCTCAACACCACGATTTATAAGACAGCGGAGGATATTATTTTTCACGCCACAGTCAACGAGAACGACCTTCTTGCCAGCACCCTCATTGTAGCGTATTACCTCCTTGCAGCTTACCTTAGCGATATAATTTACACCTTCATACTGTGCAGAAGGAACATTTTCAGGTTCATCATCAAAAATGATTTTACCCATCATAACACCATGTTCACGGAGTACCTTGGTAAGCTCTCGAGTGTCAATGCCTGTAATTCCTGGCACCTGTTCTCTTTTAAGCCAATCAGCAAGACTTTCCTTTGCATTCCAGTGCGAATACTCTGTGCTGTAATCGCTTACGATGATTGCTTCTGCATGAATCTTTTCGCTTTCCATGAATGTAGCGATTCCGTTAGACTCAATGGAGAACGCAGGTACACCGTAGTTTCCAACAAGTGGATATGTGAGAACCATCATCTGACCAGCATAACTTGGGTCAGTAAGACTCTCTGGATATCCCATCATAGCTGTATTGAAAACAACCTCACCAGCTACAGGCTTTTCATATCCGAAAGACTCGCCATGAAACTTTGTACCATCATCTAAGACTAGTGTTACTTTTCTCATTTTTTTGTTGTTTATGTGTTGTTGTCTGAAATTTATCTTTTTATTTGCTTTATCCTATCAACTTTTTTTGTTGTTAGGGTTTATTGTTGTTTGGCCAAGTATATCTTCTCCACGTAGTCGATAAAGGCCTGATTGAGTAGACGAAGACCGCCAAGGGTAGGGAAGTCTCCTGAGAAATACCAGTCACCTGGATTGTTAGGACAAGCCGTATGAAGTCCATCTAATGTTTGGTATACAATCTCAATAGGTGTTGTCACACCTGGTGAACGAAGCAGCTCTGTCATCTTGCAAGATATCTCCTCGTCTGTAAATGGAGCGTAGATATCCTTAACGTGGTTTACAAGTTCTTCCTTTGGAGAATTTACCTGAGCTTTACATTTCTGATAAACTCTATAAATGAGCTGTTCCTTATTCTTATCTTTTAGCAGTTCTATAGCTGCACGGAAGGCGATGAACTCGTTCATCTTTGCCATATCTATACCGTAGTAATCTGGATAGCGAACTTGTGGAGATGAACTTACGAGGACAAGCTTCTTTGGATGTAGACGGTCAAGTATGCGTATGATACTTTCCTTTAGGGTTGTGCCTCGTACGATGGAGTCGTCTATCACAACAAGATTGTCAACATAAGGAGTGACACTTCCGTAAGTGATGTCGTAGACGTGGGCTGCAAGGTCGTTACGGCTATCACTTTCTGTGATAAAGGTACGTAGCTTGATGTCCTTAAGAACAACTTTCTCTATTCTTACCTGAGGAGATTCGATGGCAGAAATCTCTTCTTCTGTTGGCTTGTGGTCAAGAGCAAGAAGTTGCTTGATCTTCTTACGTTTCATGTATTCTGTAAATCCTTCTACCATGCCATAGAATGCAACCTCAGCGGTATTTGGAATGAAAGAGAATACGGTATGTTCTACGTCATCGTCGATAGCCTTAAGAATTGGATCAACAAGTTGGCGTCCGAGAGCCTTACGCTCATTGTATATGTCGCGGTCATTACCTCGGCTGAAATATATTCTTTCGAAAGAGCAAGATTCATTGCCCTTAGGTTCTATAATCTGTGTGAAACGTACATCGCCATATTTGTTGGCTATGATAGCCTGTCCAGGAAGAAGTTCATGAATCTGGTCATATTCGAGGTCAAGAGCAGTTTGTATTGCTGGTCGTTCACTTGCCACAACGAGGATTTCGTCGTCAAGATACCAGAAAGCTGGACGTATGCCCCAAGGGTCACGCATAGAGAACATCTCTCCTGATCCTGTCTGTCCGCATACGCAGTATCCGCCGTCCCAGTGTGGAGCTGATGTGGATAGCACATTCTCCATTTTGATATTATCCTCTATATAATCTGTAATGTCATAACCTGTCAGTCCTTTAGAGTCGGCTTCTTCCCAAAGGCGTTCAGATTCGCGGTCAAGACGGTGTCCCACCTGTTCGAGCATGATATATGTATCGCTGTAGATACGTGGGTGCTGTCCTGTTTTTGCTATCTCCTCAAAGAACTCATCAACATTTGTCATGTTGAAGTTGCCGCATAGACAGAGGTTTTTTGCGCGCCAGTTGTTTCTTCTAAGAAATGGATGTACATAAGATAGGCCACTCTTTCCGGTAGTAGAATAACGGAGGTGGCCCATATATAGCTCGCCCGCAAATGGGAGAGTCTTTTTTGCAAAAGCAGCATCTGAAACCTGATCTTTTGGATAATCTTTAAAATATCCATGCACATTGGCAAAAATCTCAGTTATAGCACCCGAACCGAGCGCTTTCTCACGAAACATGTATTCTTCGCCTGGATTAGCAGTAAGTTTAACACAACTGATACCAGCACCTTCCTGGCCTCTATTATGTTGTTTCTCCATCATCAGATAGAGCTTATTGAGACCATACATCCAAGTACCATATTTCTTTTGGTAGTACTCAAGTGGTTTACGAAGGCGAATCATTACGATTCCGCATTCATGTTTTAGTGGTTCCATCCTGTTTTTGTCTTAATGTTTTTTACCTATTTACCTTATTCTAAACAATCTTTATTATTCTACCGTGACGCTCTTGGCAAGATTTCGAGGTTGATCTACATCTTTTCCTTTGCATACTGCAACATGGTATGCCATGAGCTGAAGCGGTATTGTTGCAAGCAGTGGTTCGAGGCATTCTACTGTCTCTGGCAGTTCGATATACGCATCAGCCATGCTACTTACTACTTCGTCACCCTTACTTACGATAGCGATTACCCTCGCATGTCGTGCTTTTATTTCCTGTATGTTGCTTATCACCTTCTCATAGAGACCATTCTTTGTGGCGATAACGACAACTGGCATTTCTTCGTCTATCAAAGCGATAGGACCATGCTTCATTTCGGCTGCAGGATAACCCTCTGCGTGGATATAACTGATTTCTTTCAGCTTGAGCGCTCCTTCCAATGCAACTGGGTAGTTATATCCTCGTCCAAGGTACAAGAAATTGTGAGCGTAGGTGAAGATTCTTGATATCTCTTTTATTCTGTCATTCTCTTTCAGCAGTTCCTCAATCTTGCTTGGGATATCGTTAAGTGCCTTTATGATTTTCACATATTCAGGATTCTTAATCGTACCGCGTGCATTTCCGAGTGCAAGAGCAAGCATTGCAAGTACTGTTACCTGACCTGTAAATGCTTTTGTACTGGCAACACCTATTTCTGGTCCTACGTGAATATATGAACCTGTGTCTGTCACGCGTGCAATACTTGAACCGATGGCATTACAAATACCATATATGAAAGCTCCCTTGGATTTTGCTAATTCAACGGCAGCAAGTGTGTCGGCTGTCTCTCCTGATTGTGAAATGGCAATTACCACATCCTGATTGTTGATGACTGGGTTGCTGTATCGGAATTCAGACGCATATTCTACTTCAACAGGAATCTTGCAGAAGTTCTCGATAAGTTGCTTACCGATAAGTGCTGCATGCCAACTTGTTCCACATGCCACGATGATGATTCGGCGTGGGTTAAGGAGTGCATTCCTATGGTCGATGATGGCTGAAAGGATTACCTTGTTTACATCAACGTTGATACGCCCACGCATACAGTCTTTCAGACAATCTGGCTGTTCGAAAATTTCCTTCAACATGAAATGAGGGAAACCGCCTTTTTCAATCTGAGCAAGGTTGATGTCTACCTCCTTGATGTCATGGTTCATTTCTGCGTTGTCGAAGTCTACGACTTTAACATCTTGACCTCTACGTATTACGGCTATATCACCATCATCAAGATATATTACTTTATTAGTATATTCAATAATTGGTGAAGCATCAGAACCTATGAAATATTCTTCCTCTCCAATTCCCACTACCAACGGACTGCTCTTACGTGCAGCTATGATTTGGTCTGGGTCATTCTTGTCAAGGATAGCAATGGCGTATGCTCCGATGACTGAGCGAAGAGCTAAGCGTACTGATGTTAAAAGATCTAAGTTCTTGGATATACGTATGTAGTCGATAAGTTGAACAAGAACTTCTGTATCTGTGTTACTCTTAAATTCTATTCCTTGCTCCTGTAATTGCTTCTTTAGTATGGCATAGTTCTCGATTATACCATTATGTATTATAGCAAGGTTTCCTGATGATGAAATATGAGGATGGGCATTTGTGGAGTTTGGTTCTCCGTGTGTTGCCCAACGTGTATGTGCGATACCGACAGTTCCGCTGATATCCTTGTCGGCAACAAAGGCCTCAAGGTCGGCAACCTTGCCTTTAGTTTTGTAGATACTTAATTCTTGATTATCTGTTAAGAGTGCAACACCCGCACTATCATAGCCTCGATATTCTAATCGCTTGAGACCATTGATTAATACTGGATAAGCTTGTCTTTTCCCGAGATAACCTACTATACCACACATGTTTTTATATTTTGAATTTAAGTGTAATCTTACCTATTTTTTTATTCGTTTTATAGCGTTGCCATAAATTGGCGCAAAGATACAAAACAATCTCCAATACACGAAGGATTTATTAAAAAAATCCGTTTCTCGCGTTAAGATTATTGCTATCTTATTATTTCTTTTGCGCTCTTGCTGTTCCCAAGAGCAAAACTATTGAACCAACAATTCCCATAATGGTTACTTTCTCATTTAGGATGACTGCTCCTGCTGTTAATGTCACCAATGGTTGAAGGTATATATAGTTTGTGGCGGTCATGGTGCCGATTTTACTCATCACCCAGTTCCAAAGCAGATATCCTCCTGTTGATGCTACAAGTCCTAAGAATAGAAGGTTGCTTACAATTGTTGGACTGGTAAAAACAGACACATTTGTGTTTAGTGGTTCGACAAGCAAGAAATAGGGAATTATTGTGAGTATTCCGTATCCGAATACCTTGCGGGTTATGAATACGGTCTTATATCTACTCATGATTCGTCTCATAAGAATAGAATAGAGTGTCCAGGTCAGAGCTGACACCAAAGCTAAGATGTCTCCTTTTGGATTAAGATGAAGATTGATTTGTCCGTTTAGTACCACTAATATTACTCCGACAAAAGCTATTAACGAACCTATAATTTGCTTACTGTTCATCCTTTCGCTTTTGTACATTATGGCAAGTAAAAGGGCTGTCAGCAAAGGACATGAACTGACGATGATACTTACGTTAGCTGTAGTGGAATAGATGAGTGCCATGTTTTCAGTAAGAAAATATAGCGAACCACCCATAACGCCCAGTCCTATCATGGTGAGCTCGTCTGCTACACTCTTGGACCATAGTTGTTTGTGACTTAAAAATAATAGGCATATATATGCCATGAGAAATCTGTAGAAGAATATGTCAGCAGGCATCATTCCCTCAAGAAGCAGTTTCTTGCTGCTGATAAAAGTGGTTCCCCACATGATGACGACTAAGATTGCGCCAAGGTGACCGTAAATCTTTTTCATAAAAATTACATATAACGGCGCAAAGGTAGCTACTTAATCTTGAATATGCAAATTCTTGCTCTTATTCTATTTTCTTTCCTGTCTCTTCTTCATAGGCTTTGATTATGGCTTCGCGTTCGGCATCATCTTTTGACAATTCATCGATGATTTTCTTTACTTTTTTCATACGTAACATTCTCTTTCGCTCAAACAACCAGTAGGAAGGACTCAAAATATTGTAAGTCATTTTGGCATTGGTAATGTCTCTTGACGAAAATGCGAATGCTTGCTCCCAGTCTTTGTGTGCTACCACGTTGACCTCTTTGAGTTTTATTGCATCATCAATAATGGGGTCTTCGTCCATATATTTTCGTGTTATGGATGTTAGGATAAAAAGCGAAGGTGTGTTGCTATGACTTATCGTCATATCCTTGGCTATTAAGGCGGAATCGATACGGATGGAGTCTTCTGCTTCCGTTCCATAGTAGCGGAATAGGTCATGGTTTAAGATGTATGAGTGCTCATAACTCTGTACAAAGATGGGGAAAACGCGTGACGCCATGCAGATACTGTCATATAATGGCAGATCTCTCATAAACATGTAATTGTCTACATCCAAAATAGCTGCTATATCGGCATCATCGGACTCATCATTCTGCCAACCTGAATTGTGGTTTATGGCATGTTGTTGCATTTCATTTGTCTTGAATGGCGCATATTCGTATATCCATAATGCGTATTGCATTTTTGCATTACATAGCGCTAACTTCCGCTCTTCATCACAAAACTTGTATTTATCTGCAATTTTATTTATACTGTCGAGCGAAACGTTCATTTTATTTATTATGTTATTCAAAAATTTTTTGAATGTTCCTTGTTTGCTGTCCTCCTGAAAGTCGATGTATGAATATAGTTGTTGGTT
>JAILIJ010000095.1 GCA_024695315.1 Bacteroidaceae bacterium | reverse complement strand
TATACCTTTGCACCCGTCAAACGAAAACGCACCGCGTTTAAGGACAATATTTTTGACATGGGTAAGTCCTGTACGACCAGCTCCTTGTGAATCCTCCAGGGCTTGATCGCAGCAAAGGCAGCAGGTTGTAGCGGTGCGATGCAGTCAGCTTACCCACCCGCCTCTTTAGCTCAGTTGGCCAGAGCACGTGATTTGTAATCTCGGGGTCGTTGGTTCGAATCCGACAAGAGGCTCGAAGGAAAGGATAGACGTTTTGGTCTGTCCTTTTTTCGTATTTGGATAAGGTAACTTATGCTTAATTTATTGATGATAATGGGGGCAGTTGTTTGCATGAGTTGTTGCTCGTATGTTGTTTTGTTAACACGCGGATTGTGAGTGTATATTGCTTTTTTTTATATTAATGTGCATTTTTCACTTTTCACTTTTCACTTTTCGCGTGAAAATGACTACCTTTGTGCGCTAAAAAGAAAAAAATACACTTTATAATATAATGAACGTTTCTTATAAATGGCTAAAAGAATACGTTGACTTCGATATGACTCCACAGGAGGTGGCTGCGGCTCTTACTTCTGTTGGACTTGAGGTTGACGCAGTTGAAGAGGTCCAGTCAATCAAAGGTGGACTTGAAGGTCTCGTTGTTGGTGAGGTCCTAACTTGTGAACCACATCCAAACAGCGACCATATGCATATTACTACTGTTGACGAGGGCAATGGCGTGGTTCAACAGATTGTCTGTGGTGCTCCTAATGTGGCTGCAGGCCAGAAGGTTATTGTTGCTCAGCTCGGATGTAAACTCTATGATGGTGACGAGTGTTTCACTATTAAAAAGAGCAAACTACGTGGAGTTGAATCTAATGGTATGATTTGTGCTGAGGATGAAATTGGTATCGGTACGGATCATGCAGGAATTATTGTTCTACCTCAGGATGCTGTAGTTGGAACTCCTGCTGCAGAATATTATGGTTTAACAAGCGATTGGGTTATCGAGGTTGATATTACTCCTAATCACTCTGATGCTTGCTCTCACTGGGGAGTGGCTCGTGACTTCTACGCTTATCTTAAACAGAATGGATATAAGACAAGTCTACATCGTCCATCTGTGGATGAATTTAAGATCGATTCTAACGACTTGAATATTGCTGTTGAGGTTGAGGCTACAGAGGCTTGTCCTCGTTATTGTGCTGTTACAGTTAAGAACTGTGAGGTGAAGGAGAGTCCAAAGTGGCTAAAGGAAAAGCTTAATACTATCGGACTTCGTCCAATCAATAATATTGTAGATATTACTAACTATATCATGATGGCTTACGGACAACCACTTCATTGTTTCGATGCTGACATGATAAAGGGAGGTAAGGTTGTTGTTAAAACTATGCCAGAGGGTACTCCTTTCGTCACTCTTGACGGTGTTGAGCATAAGCTTTCTGAGCGTGACCTTGCTATCTGCAATGCTGAGGAACCTATGTGTATCGCTGGTGTGTTCGGAGGTAAGGGTAGTGGAACTTATGAGACAACAAAGAATGTTTTGTTTGAGTCTGCTTATTTCCACCCAACATGGATTCGTAAGTCTGCTCGTCGTCATGGTCTTCAAACTGACGCTAGTTTCCGTTTCGAACGTGGTATAGATCCTAATGGGCAGATTTATGCTATTAAGGCTGCTGCTATTCTTGCTAAGGAGCTTGCTGGTGGAGAGATTTCTATGGAAATTAAGGATATCAAGGATAATACTCTTCCACAAGATGCTATTATTGATTGTTCATATAAGTATATTACTGATTTGATAGGTAAGGAAATTCCTGTTCAGACTCAGCAGTCAATACTTGTAGACTTAGGTTTCAAGATTCTTGAAAGTGATGATGAGGGTATGAAGGTTCAGGCTCCTGCATTCCGTGTTGATGTTAAGAAGCCTTGTGATGTAGTGGAGGAGATTCTTCGTGTCTACGGATATAATAATGTGGAGATTCCTTCACAGGTTAAGTCTTCGCTTACTACTAAGGGCGAACTTGACCGTTCTAATAAGCTTCAGAACCTTATTGCAGAGCAGCTTGTGGGCTGTGGATTCAATGAGATTCTTAATAACTCACTTACTAAGAGTTCTTATTATCCAGAAGGCGAAGAGGCTGAGGGAGCTACATATACTAATAGCGGATGTGTACACTTGATGAATCCTCTGTCACAGGATCTGGGTGTTATGCGTCAGACATTGTTGTTCGGTGGCCTTGAGTGTATCAACCACAACTCAAATCGTCGTATGCCTGACTTAAAGTTCTTTGAGTATGGTAATTGCTATTACTTCTCAGAAGAAAAGAATGAACCTAAGGTGGATGAGAATGGCGAACCTCTTAAGGCTGGTGCTGATTCTTCAAAGAAAATTCTTGCTGCATATAGCGAGGATTATCATCTTGGACTATGGGTTACAGGTAAGCGTGTAAATGGAAACTGGGCACATGCAGATGAGGATTCTTCTGTATATGAACTCAAGGCATACGTGCTTAATATCCTGACTCGTCTTGGCGTTCCTTTCGGAGCACTTGTATTCGGAGAAATCAAGAATGACGTGTTCTCTATCGGTACTTCTATCAAGAATCGTGGTGGTAAGACAATCGTAGAGTATGGTATTGTTAGCAAAAAACAGACTAAGAAAGTGGACGTTGATGCTCCTGTATATTATGCAGACATTAATTGGACAAATCTTATGAAGCTTATCAAGAAGACAACTGTTACTTACTATGATATCCCTAAGTACCCAGCTGTAAGCCGTGACCTTGCACTCTTGGTTGATTCAAACGTAGAGTTTGCTGCTATTGAAGCTGCTGCTTATTCTGCAGAGAAGAAAACGCTTAAGGAGGTTAAACTCTTTGATGTTTATGAAGGCAAGAATCTTGAAGCTGGAAAGAAAAGTTATGCTGTAAACTTTACTCTCCAGAGTGAGGATAAGACTCTTAATGATAAGGCAATTGAAGCTGTAATGACAAAGATTGAACAGCAGATTGCAAAGGCCACTGGTGCTGTGGTAAGAGGAAAGAAATAAAAACAAAATAGGTTTGCTTCATATATATTATATATAATGTGCAAACCTTTTTGCTCTTATATTTTATAATAGAAATAGTAATAATTAATTAGAATAATACAAAACAATGGGACGCGCATTTGAATTCCGTAAAGCGAGAAAACTAAAGAGATGGGGTAATATGGCAAAGACTTTCACACGCCTTGGCAAGCAGATTGCTATCGCTGTGGCTGAAGGTGGACCAGACCCAGATAATAATGCACATCTTCGTGCCGTGATTGCTACATGCCGTCACGAGAATATGCCAAAGGATAATATCGACCGCGCAATCAAGAATGCTGTCGGTAAGGATAAGTCTGCATGGAAGAGCGTAACATACGAAGGATATGGACCTCACGGAGTAGCTATCCTTGTAGATACGCTTACTGATAACACAACACGTACAGTTGCCGATGTTCGTTCTATATTCAATAAGTTTAACGGAAACATGGGTACTACAGGTTCCCTTTCTTTCCTCTTTGACTATTACAGCCAGTTTACTTTCAAGAAAAAGGCTGATATGGATATGGACGAGTTCGTGCTTGAGGCTATCGAGTATGGTGTAAATGATGAGTTTGACGAGGAATATGATGAGGAAAAGGACGAGACTACTATCACTATATATGGTGATCCTAAGCAGTTCGCTCAGATTCAGAAGTACCTCGAAGATAATGGTTTCGAAATCACAGGTGCTGAATTTACTTATGTTCCTAATGACTTGAAGGATGTTACTGATGAGCAGCGTGAAACTATTGACAAGATGGTAGAACGTCTTGAGGAGTTTGACGATGTACAGAATGTTTATACTAATATGAAGTAATCTTACTTCATTCTTTATATTTCATTTGCACCAAATTCTTCCTTACTTTGGGAGGATAAGGTGCAAATGGTGTTTTTTATAACATTATAAGGTTAATTTTAGAATGATATGAAGACGGTATTTGAGACTCAAGGTACATGCTCAAGACATATCCTTATCGATGTGGATGAGAAAACTGGTATTATTAATGATGTGCAGTTTATTGGTGGATGTAATGGAAATACGAAGGGAATATCTTCTCTTGTTCGAGGACAAAAAATGGATGATGTCATTGGACGATTGGAAGGTATTTGTTGTGGTGCTAAGAGTACTTCGTGTCCAGATCAATTGGCCATTGCGCTTAAAGGAATAAAAGAAGACATCGGAGAGGGATAGCATTTATGTTGTGCTCATGCACAGATTTTGTAGTCTTCTAATTTTCAATGATAATATGCATGAACAATAATGTGATGCTGACTATAAACTTTGTGCAAAATGTAATGTGGATTATACATAAATGTATATAAGGGTCATAAAAATGCTGAATTTGTCCTGATATACTACTCAAATGTCAAAAAAATGTGTTCGCGCACAAAGTTTTTTGTAAAATATTTGTTGCATAGTTAAATAATTTCTATATTTGCCTACGAAAAAATGGAAGTCCTAACTTTCATGGAGATTAAAGTATTAGTTAAATTCTAACGGTAAAATTAGTTCGATTATGTTACAAGCAAAAGCGGGAAATATCGCCGGAATTATTTGGAAGGCACTTTCAGCTTCCGGAACCCCACAGACATTTAAGCAAATTAAGAAAACAACTAAGCTTTCAGAAAAGGATTTTATTCTTGGCTTAGGATGGTTGCTTCGTGAGGACAAGCTTATTACAAATGAAACTGGTGACGATAAGGATCCATATTCTTACGCTATCAAGTAATTATTTGCGGATATATCGTTTAAAAATGCGCTGCTCTTTTAGAGTATGCGCATTTTTTTGTAACTTTGCCCCAAACTCACTTTATTATGAAGAATATTAGAAATTTTTGTATCATAGCCCATATAGACCATGGTAAGAGTACTCTTGCCGATCGTCTGTTGGAAAAGACAAATACAATAAAGATTACTCAGGGGCAAATGCTTGACGATATGGATCTGGAGCAGGAACGAGGTATAACTATTAAAAGCCATGCTATTCAGATGGAGTATCAATATCAGGCTAATCCTGAAAAGCAAAACGAGAAGGCTGTCGAGTACGATGGTCAGAAATTTGTCCTTAATTTGATTGATACTCCAGGACATGTGGACTTCTCTTATGAGGTGTCCCGCAGTATTGCAGCATGTGAAGGTGCTTTGCTTGTTGTTGATGCTACACAGGGAGTTCAGGCCCAGACAATATCAAATTTGTATATGGCTATTGATCATGACTTGGAAATTATTCCAGTTATAAATAAGATTGATATGCCAAATGCTATGCCTGAAGAGGTTGCTGATGAAATTGTCGATTTGATCGGCTGCGATCTTGATGATATAATATACGCATCTGGTAAGACAGGAGAGGGGGTAGAAGATATACTTCGGGCTGTCGTAGAACGCGTTCCGCATCCTGTAGGAGATGAAAATGCACCTTTGCAAGCACTTATTTTTGACTCAGTATTTAATCCTTTCCGTGGTATCATAGCTTATTTTAAGATTGAAAATGGTATCATGCATCCGGGTGAGAAGGTGCGTTTTATCAATACTAAAAAGGAGTATCTAGCAGAAGAGATTGGAACATTAAAGATGGATATGGTTCCAAAGAAGGAACTCCGTACGGGTGATGTTGGATATATTGTGACAGGCATTAAGAATGCTACAGAGGTTAAGGTCGGTGATACTATTACGTCTCTATTGAATCCTTCTACGGAAGCAATAAAGGGATTCCAGGAAGTTAAGCCGATGGTCTTTGCTGGTATATATCCTATAGAAACTGAGGATTATGAAAACCTACGTACGTCTTTGGAGAAGTTGCAACTCAATGATGCTTCATTGACATTTACGCATGAGAGTTCTGCTGCTTTAGGTTTCGGATTTCGATGTGGATTCTTAGGACTTTTACACATGGAGATTGTACAAGAACGTCTTGACCGAGAGTTTAATATGGATGTCATTACAACTGTACCAAATGTAAGTTATATGGTTTACGATAAGCATGGTGAGGTACAGGAAGTACATAATCCAAGTGGTATGCCTGACCCAACTCTTATTGATCATGTAGAAGAACCATATATACGTGCAACTGTGATTACAACAGCAAGTTATATCGGTCCGATAATGACGCTTTGTTTAGGTAAAAGAGGAGAGTTAGTAAAACAGGACTTTATTGCTGGTAATCGTGTGGAAATTCAGTTCATGATGCCGTTGGGAGAAATCGTCATTGATTTCTATGATAAGTTGAAATCCATTTCTCGTGGATACGCATCATTCGACTACCATCCAGATGGGTTCCGTGAAAGTAAGCTCGTAAAACTTGACATACTTCTTAATGGTGAGCCTGTAGATGCGTTGTCAACCCTAACACATGTTGATAATGCAGTCAATCTTGGACGTCGTATGTGTGAACGTCTTAAGGATTTGCTTCCACGTCAGCAGTTTGATATTGCTATTCAGGCA
>JAILIJ010000088.1 GCA_024695315.1 Bacteroidaceae bacterium | reverse complement strand
CCTAGTGGTACATAGTAAGAAGCGATGAACTTAGCTAATCTGTAAGCATACATCTCAAGAGCCAGCTTACATCTCTCATTGCCTTCCTTCATACCAGCAACAATTGGACGGAAGTCAGATGAAACACCACTTACAGCCATCATACCTGACTTCTTGTTGAATACTTCCTTAACCTCTTCCGGAGTCATGCCCATCTTGTCGCATAGGAAGAATGCAACTGAAGCATCAATGCTACCGCAACGGGTACCCATGATTAGACCATCAAGAGGAGTTAGACCCATTGAAGTATCGATACACTTGCCGCCCTTAACTGCAGAAATAGAAGCACCGTTACCTAAGTGACAGGTAATGATGTTGCACTGCTCAACAGGCTTGCCTAACAGCTTTGCAGCTTCCTGTGACAGGAACATGTGAGAAGTACCGTGAGCACCGTACTTACGTAGGTGAAGATCGGTATAGTATTCCTCAGGAATTGCGTATCTGTAGGCCTTTGGAGGCATAGTCTGATGGAATGCAGTATCAAATACAGCAACATGAGGAATTGAAGGGAAACTTGCTCTTGCAGCGTCGATACCTAAAAGGTGAGCTGGGTTGTGAAGAGGAGCAAAAGGAATAACCTTTCTGATATTCTCTTCAACTTCATCGTTGATTAGGGTTGGCTCTGAATAAATATCACCACCCTGAACGATTCTGTGACCACATGCAACAATAGAATCAAGTAGAGCCTGATCCTTTGCTAAAACATTCTTAACAAGGTACTCAAGTGCCTTCTTGTGATCAGCGCCTGCACCTAAAGACTGTTCTGTCTTATCCCCACCATTGAACTTCCATGAGATTCTTGCATCATCAAGGCCTAGAGCCTCAGCAATACCATTTAGAAAAACATGACCATCTTTAGGATCTAAGATAGCGAATTTTACTGAAGAACTTCCGCAGTTAACAACCAACGCGGTCTTTGGATAATTATTCATTTGAGCACCTAATTTCTTCAACTATTTTTATAAACAAAATTACAATTAAGTAATAATTTTCTTATACAATAAGATTTTACCATTATGTACCTATAGTTACTAAACAAATGTGACATAAAATGTAGAATTGATAGTTGATATATACAAAAATTCACGTATTTTGAGTAAATCACATTTTTTTGTTTAATTTATAAGGCAATTAGAAAATGATTGATGTTGCAGATTTAAGAAGAAGTTACACTCAGGGTGGACTTGAAGAGTCTGATTTGACTGAGCATCCGATTGATCTTTTTGAAAAGTGGCTTAAACAGGCCATTGATTCACAGATATACGATCCAAACGGAGTCGTTGTCAGCACAGTCGATGAAAACAATCAGCCTTATTCACGCATGGTTCTTCTAAAAGACTATGATCGTGAAAATTTGATATTTTACACAAATCTGGGCTCACGTAAGGCTCAGCACATCAAGAACAACCCAAAGGTATGTCTGCTCTTCCCATGGTACATGCTTGAACGTCAGGTTATGTTCATTGGTGAAGCTGTAAGACAGTCTACAGTTCAGGATTTAAAGTACTTCCACTCAAGACCAAGAGGAAGTCAGATTGGAGCATGGGCATCAAACCAGTCTCATCTGATTTCTGCAAGAGGAATTCTTGAGAGCAAGTTCCTTGAGATGAAGGAAAAGTTCAAGAACGGAGAAATTCCCCTACCTTCATTCTGGGGCGGATATAAAGTGAAATTCAACAAGGTTGAATTCTGGCAGGGTCGAGAGAACAGACTACACGACAGATTCATCTATGAGTTAAAGGATGGTGTCTGGCAGAAACCAGTAAGACTGGCTCCTTAAGAGACCATCATAATAATCCGAGATTGGGATAAATTAATCCAATCTTGGATATTAGAAGGAAAGGCTGACTATAGATTTTTATCGATTACCTTCCAAAAACCAGTCTTTCTTGAGCCTATACGCTCTAATTGCCCATCTGAAACAAGTTTTGAAAGATGACGCTGAATTGTTAATGTTGATTTACCAATTCTTTTTGACAACTCAGCTGAGGTGCAGTATGGATTTTCTGCTAATAACTTAATAAGTTTACTACTAGTAGCATTTGGTTTTAACGATTCTTCCTTATTGAAAATATTATCAATTAAACGTCTTTTGAATATAAATGAAAAACCATATTCGTCATTCTGGTATTCATATTCTGTATTGTTATTTCCGCACAACTTAAAAGTTCTATCAAAACCAGTTCCAAAGGCATCAATAAGCCCCATTTTATAAAGTACAGTTGCAATCAAAGGATTACGAATTTTACTTCCAATCTTTCCTGATGCAAAATCAATAGGGTTTATATTATTAAGAATTCCACCTGGATTATAGATTTTTATTCTTGATCTGGTTATGGAGATTTCGTTGTAATCACCTTCTTGGTAATGACAGTGGGCAAAAGAATTAATCAGAATTTCTCTTAATGCCTCAATTGGAATTTCTGGCATTTCCTGTCTTCTAGTTCCAATTATTTCAGCACTATAATGAATATTATTTCTGATATATTTTAAACCTTCATTAATACATTCAAGAATGTTACCTTTAAATTGCCTTAAATCAGAAAAAGAAGTACGCTCATCAGTAGGATAAATTACCTCTTTAAGTAACACAGGGCCATTTTTTCCAAATAGATAATATCCGGCGTTGTTAAGAAATCCTTCGCTATTTATAAGGTTTAGTTTACTTAATGCTTCTTCAGAATTTCTAAAGACGTAACTCATTCGACCGTGTTCATTTGAATCTCTAATACATTGAATCAATAGCTCTTCGTTTATATCATCAAAACCATATTGAGTACTTTCTTCTTCCCATTTTGAATAAGTTTTACGTTTTAATTCAAAATATTTCCAAAGCATATTGGAGTCCATTACAATATCTGAGTCATCAACTCTCGTGTAATAACGGCCATAGGCCTGATAAGGGGTATCCGAACCAGAAAC
>JAILIJ010000293.1 GCA_024695315.1 Bacteroidaceae bacterium | reverse complement strand
CATGCAAAACCGCCAAAGGCAAAAAGGACAAGAGTACATAGTGTATTGACAATGGTCGTGAACACGCCTATCTTACGATTAGCAAGCGAATAAGCCTGCTGCTTCTTATATGCCTCATCGTCATATATACATGTCAATTCGGATGGTATAGGCTGATGAGAAGCCTTATGATTGAGATATGTTAGCAGAATATTCAACAGAAATTCTACTACGACAATTAGAATAATTAATGTAAACATCCAGTTTTCTTTCTTTTACTTGTGCAAAAGTAGCCATAATTATTGAATTCACAAATGGCACAGTCGAGTATTTTGAATTCATGTGCACAAACTACACACAGAGAAGACCATTGTATTATGCTAACGATTTATTGGTACCAATTTAACGGTAGTTTTACGCCTGTTAAACGGCCGTTAAACAAACGTTAAATATCCCATATAATTATGCAAAAACGAAATGTACAAATTGTTTGAGCGGCGTTTGAGCAGTGTTTGAGCAGTGTTTGAGCGCTGCTCAAACGGTGATTAAGCAGGCAATATCAGTTGGCATTTTTAGCCGTAAACTGTGATGAGTGCACTTAATGCTGAATAATTCTTTCATTTGAACGCATATTTTTTTGTAATGTTCATCAAGAATAGTTCTATTATTCAGGAGAAATTTACAAAATCATTCAATGGTACGGTAAAATCATTCAATGGTACAGTCATACCATTGAGTGGTACGACCGTACCATTGAATGATTTTACCAATTGTTTAGCAATAGGCATAGAATTGTCCAGTAAAAATAAAAGAATTATTCTGCTTCGATGAATCAAGTATTCAGCATTAAAGGTTCATAAAAAGAGCATTGTTTTAGCAAACAATAATGCTTCCCTTAATTTTACTTCAAAAAAACAACCATACAGACAAAAAATCCCCGAAAGCCTTATGACTTTCGGGGACTAAATATAATAGTTGGAACTATTGCTTAATCGTGATAAGATGCGAAGCGCATATCAGGATTGAATGAACGCTGCTGTACTTCCTGATAATCCTCCTTTGAGCCAACAACAATCTTCTCGAATTCGCGAAGACCTGTACCAGCTGGGATAAGGTGACCACAGATTACGTTCTCCTTCATACCCTCAAGTGGATCTGACTTTCCTGAAATAGCAGCCTCGTTAAGAACCTTAGTTGTCTCCTGGAATGATGCAGATGACATGAAGCTCTTAGAACCAAGGGCAGCACGTGTGATACCCTGAAGAATCTGAGTAGCTGTTGCAGGAACAGCATCACGAACCTGAACAAGTTTGAGGTCACGACGCTTGAGCATAGAGTTCTCATCGCGGAGCTTACGAGCTGTAACAATCATACCAGGCTTCATAGTTTCTGAATCACCAGCATCTGTTACGACCTTCTTACCCCAAATACGGTCATTCTCCTCAATAAAGTCAAGCTTATCTACGATACCATCCTCAAGATACTTAGTATCACCTGGATCGTTGATCTGAACCTTACGCATCATCTGACGAACGATAATCTCAAAGTGCTTATCGTTAATTGCCACACCCTGCATACGGTAGACATCCTGAACCTGATTAACGATGTATTCCTGAACAGCAGTAGGGCCCTTAATAGCAAGGATATCTGCTGGAGTGATAGCACCATCAGAAAGTGGAGTTCCGGCACGTACATAGTCATTTTCCTGTACAAGGATCTGCTTTGACAGTGGAATGAGGTATTTACGTATGTCACCAACTTTTGAAGTAAGGATGACTTCACGGTTACCACGCTTAACACGACCCATTGTTACCTCACCGTCGATTTCTGCAACGACTGCTGGGTTAGATGGGTTACGAGCCTCGAAGAGCTCTGTTACACGTGGAAGACCTCCGGTGATATCGCCTGCCTTAGCAATAGAACGTGGAATCTTAACGAGAATATCACCGGCAACAAGCTTCTGTCCGTCCTCAACAGCGATATGACCATTGATTGGGAATGAGTATGTACGGAGAAGTTCTCCATTCTCGTCTACGATATGACAGTAAGGAACAGCCATACGGTCCTTAGATTCTGTTACGATATAATCCTTCAAACCGGTTGTTTCGTCGGTTTCAACACGGAAAGTAACACCTTCCTTAACACCTTCGAACTTAACTGTACCATTGAATTCTGTGACGATTACTGCGTTGAATGGGTCCCACTCAGCAATAACAGTACCAGCTTCTACTACATCACCATCTGCAGCATAGAGGTTAGAACCGTAAGGTACGCTCACAGTAGAGAGTGGAATACCTGTGTTCACATCGAGGAAACGAAGTTCTGCAAGACGACCAACGACAACCTTTCCGTTTGGATGATCTTCTGTTGGACGGTCAATAGTACGAAGTTCCTCAAATTCAAGCTTAGCAGCATTCTTTGCCTTAATCTGAGCATTAGCAGCAGCATTACCAGCGACACCACCGGCGTGGAATGTACGCAGTGTCAACTGAGTACCAGGCTCACCGATAGCCTGTGCTGCGATAACACCGACAGCTTCTCCCATCTGTACCATACGCTGTGTAGCGAGGTTACGTCCGTAACACTTCATACATACACCCTTCTTGCTCTCACAAGTAAGTACAGAACGGATTTCTACGCTTTCAATACCAGCATCCTCGATTTCCTTAGCGATGCGATCTGTGATTTCCTCACCTGATGCAACAATAAGGTCACCTGTTGTTGGATTGACAATATCATGAACTGAAACACGTCCGAGGATACGTTCAGCAAGACTAGCAACGACACGGTCGCCATCCTTAAGTGCTGTACATACAAGACCACGTAATGTGCCACAGTCTTCTTCATTAATAATAACATCGTGAGATACATCGACAAGACGACGAGTCAAATAACCTGCATCGGCAGTCTTGAGGGCTGTATCGGCAAGACCCTTACGAGCACCGTGAGTAGAGATGAAGTACTCAAGCACTGACATTCCTTCCTTAAAGTTAGAAATGATAGGGTTCTCGATGATGTTGTTGTCTGAAGCACCAGCCTTCTGAGGTTTAGCCATCAGACCACGCATACCTGCAAGCTGGGCAATCTGGTCAGCAGAACCACGGGCACCAGAGTCAAGCATCATAAAGACAGCATTGAATCCCTGGTCAGCCTCTGTCATCTGCTTCATCAGAGTCTTCTTAATCTTATCATTTACCTTTGTCCAAGTTTCTACAACCTGCTGATAACGGTCTTTGTCTGTGATAAGACCAAGTTCGTAGTTACCAGTAATCTGGTCAACTGTATCTTGTCCTTCCTGAACAATATCCTTCTTTTCCTCAGGAATAATGATATCATCAAGCACGAAAGAAAGTCCACCTTCGTATGCCTTGCGATAACCAAGGTTCTTGATACCATCAAGGAATTCACAAGCTCGAGCCATACCCACAGTCTTAATAACCTTAGTAATGACTTTCTTGAGGGCCTTCTTACCAATAACCTCATTGATGTAACCTACCTCATCAGGAATGACTTCGTTGATGATAATACGTCCAACTGTTGTTTCTACAATGTGACGAATTGGTGCACCATCAGAATCAACATCATTAACTACACACTTGATTGGAGCATGTACATCTACTCGACCCTCGTTGAAGGCAATGATTGCTTCCTCTGTACCATAGAATGTGATTCCTTCGCCCTTAGCTCCTGGACGTACCTTAGAAATGTAGTAAAGTCCAAGTACCATATCCTGTGATGGAACGGTAATAGGTTCACCACTGGCTGGAGAAAGAATGTTATGAGACTGAAGCATAAGGAGCTGTGCCTCAAGTACGGCCTCATTTGACAATGGGAGGTGAACGGCCATCTGGTCACCATCGAAGTCAGCGTTGAATGCTGTACATGCGAGTGGGTGGAGCTGAATAGCTTTACCTTCAATCATCTTTGGCTGGAATGCCTGGATACCAAGACGGTGAAGTGTTGGGGCACGGTTGAGAAGTACAGGGTGACCCTTCATTACGTTCTCAAGGATGTCATAAACAACAGGCTCACGACGGTCAACAATCTTCTTTGCAGACTTAACTGTCTTTACTATACCACGCTCAATGAGCTTACGTATAATAAATGGCTTATAAAGTTCAGCTGCCATAAGCTTTGGAAGACCACACTCACCCATCTTGAGCTCAGGACCTACAACGATAACTGAACGTGCAGAGTAGTCAACACGCTTACCGAGGAGGTTCTGACGGAAACGTCCCTGCTTACCTTTCAATGAGTCAGAAAGTGACTTCAATGGTCGGTTGCTTTCACTCTTTACAGCTGATGACTTACGTGAATTATCGAAGAGAGAATCCACAGCCTCCTGAAGCATACGCTTCTCATTACGGAGAATCACGTCTGGAGCCTTAATCTCGATAAGTCTCTTCAAACGGTTATTACGGATAATAACACGACGATAGAGGTCATTGAGGTCTGATGTTGCAAAACGTCCACCATCCAGAGGAACGAGTGGTCGAAGATCTGGTGGAGTGACAGGAATGTTATGCATAATCATCCACTCAGGCTTGTTCTTACCACGAGATGCGCGGAAAGACTCTACAACCTGAAGACGCTTGAGTGATTCTGTCTTACGCTGCTGTGAAGAGTCCTGACTAGCATTGTCACGGAGCTCATATGAAAGAGCGTCAAGATCAACTCTCTTGAGGAGGTATTCAATAGCCTCCGCACCCATCAAAGCGATAAACTTGTTTGGATCCTCATCTGGCAAAGACAAGTTGCTAACTGGGAGGTTATCTACAATATCATAATATTCTTCCTCAGAAAGAAGTTCACCATTTACGATGTTTTTCTCTTCATTCTCTGCAATACCTGCCTGAATGATGATATAACGCTCGTAGTAAATTATTGAATCGAGTTTCTTAGTAGGTATACCAAGAAGATATCCAATCTTATTTGGAAGTGAGCGGAAATACCAGATGTGTGCGATAGGCACAACAAGACCAATATGACCTGTACGCTCACGACGCACCTTCTTTTCTGTTACTTCAACACCGCATCGGTCACAAACAATACCCTTATAACGAATACGCTTGTACTTACCACAATGACACTCATAGTCTCTTGTAGGACCGAAGATGCGTTCACAGAACAAACCATCGCGCTCAGGCTTATAAGTGCGGTAGTTGATGGTTTCTGGCTTCAACACCTCACCATAAGAGTTTTCGAGAATCTCCTCAGGTGAAGCAAGACCGATTGTGATCTTAGTGAAGTTATTTCTTACTTTTGTTTCTTTCTTAAAAGCCATCTTTATATTTTGTTTTCAAGTTTTTCGAGTTTTAAGTTCTATTTGCTTGTAGCAACAGAAACTTAAACTCAAAAAAACTTAATCTCAAGACCTAATTTATTATTCCAATGTGATGCTAAGACCGAGTCCACGAAGCTCATGAAGCAATACGTTAAGTGACTCTGGAATGCCTGGTGTTGGCATTGGCTCACCCTTAACAATAGCTTCGTAAGCCTTAGAACGACCTGTTACATCATCTGACTTGATGGTAAGAATCTCCTGAAGAACGTGAGATGCACCGAATGCCTCGAGTGCCCAAACCTCCATCTCTCCGAAACGTTGACCACCAAACTGAGCCTTACCACCAAGTGGCTGCTGAGTGATGAGTGAGTAAGGACCGATTGAACGAGCGTGCATCTTGTCCTCAACCATGTGACCGAGCTTCAACATGTAAGTGATACCTACTGTTGCTGGCTGGTCAAAGCGAAGACCTGTTTCACCGTTGTAGAGGTATGTACGTCCGAAACGTGGAAGTCCTGCCTTATCTGTCCATTCACAGAGATCATCGAGCTTAGCACCATCGAAGATTGGAGTAGCAAACTTAATGCCCAACTTCTTTCCGGCAGAACCAAGGACAGTCTCGAAAATCTGACCGATGTTCATTCGAGAAGGCACACCCAGAGGGTTAAGCACGATATCTACAGGAGTACCATCCTCGAGGAATGGCATATCCTCTTGACGAACAACCTTTGAAACGATACCCTTGTTACCGTGACGTCCGGCCATCTTATCACCTACACCAATCTTACGCTTCTTAGCAATGTAAACCTTAGCCATCTGAATGATACCTGATGGAAGTTCATCACCAATAGTAAGAGCATATTTCTTACGTTTCAACTCTGCATCAAGAAGTTTGTACTGCTTAAGGTAGTTGATGACAAGCTGACGAATAAGACCATTAGTATGTTCATCATCTGTCCATCCACTAAGCTGAACTGCAGTATAATCTATGTTATCAAGAGCTCCCTTAATGAACTTAGCACCCTTAGGGATGATATCTGTTCCCATGAAATCCTTAACTCCTTGTGAAAGCTTACCGTCAGTAAGTTCGAGAAGTTTATCAAGAAGGATTTCCTTAAGGTCGCTTACCTTATCATCAAATTCCTGGTCATACTTAGGAAGAATCTGCTTGTCTGCAGCCTTAGAAGCACGAGTCTTAATAGCCTTAGAGAAGAGTTTCTTATCTATTACAACACCTGCAAGAGATGGTGAAGCCTTGAGTGAAGCATCCTTAACATCACCTGCCTTATCACCGAAGATAGCACGAAGAAGTTTCTCTTCTGGAGAAGGATCTGATTCTCCCTTTGGAGTGATCTTACCGATAAGGATATCTCCTGGTTCGATATGAGCACCAACTCGTACGATACCATTCTCATCCAAATCCTTAGTAGCATCTTCGCTGACATTTGGAATATCTGATGTAAGTTCCTCTACACCACGCTTTGTCTCACGTACTTCGAGAGAATACTCGTCAACGTGAACTGATGTGAGGAGGTCTTCACGAACAACTCGCTCATTAAGAACGATGGCATCCTCATAGTTGTAACCCTTCCAAGGCATGTAAGCAACGAGAAGGTTACGACCAAGAGCAAGTTCTCCATCTTCTGTAGCATATCCCTCAGTAAGGATATCGCCAGCCTTAACACGCTGTCCCTTGTTACATATAGGACGAAGGTCAATAGTCATGTTCTGGTTTGTACGACGGAACTTAGGAATCTTGTACTCCTTAAGAGCTGGCTCAAAGCTTACAAATTCTTCGTCCTCTGTACGATCATACATGATACGAATTGTTGTTGCATCAACATAATCGATAGTACCATCGCCTTCAGCAGTAATCATTGTACGTGAATCTTCACATACCTGCTTTTCAATACCTGTTCCTACAATAGGAGCTTCTGTACGGAGAAGTGGAACTGCCTGACGCATCATGTTAGATCCCATCAATGCTCGGTGAGCATCATCATGCTCCAAGAATGGGATAAGTGCAGCAGCAATAGATGCAATCTGCTGTGGAGATACATCTACATAATCAACTTCTGTAGGTGGTACTACTGGATAATCTGCATCCTGACGACACTTAACGACCTTACGGATGAATGATCCATCCTCACGAAGTGGAGCATTTCCCTGACCAATAATCTTGTTTTCCTCTTCCTCAGCAGAAAGATATACTGCATGGTCATTATTTATATCACAGATACTATCTTTAACAACACGGTATGGAGTTTCAATAAATCCAAGATCATTAATCTTTGCGTATACACAAAGAGAAGAAATCAAACCGATGTTAGGACCTTCAGGTGACTCAATAGGACAAAGACGACCATAGTGAGTATAGTGTACGTCTCGGACCTCGAAACCTGCACGCTCACGAGAAAGACCACCAGGACCTAGGGCAGAAAGACGACGCTTGTGAGTTACCTCAGCAAGTGGGTTTGTCTGGTCCATGAACTGTGACAATGGATTTGTACCGAAGAATGAATTAATAACAGAAGATATAGTCTTCGCATTAATCAAATCTGTAGGAGTGAACACCTCATTATCACGAACGTTCATACGCTCACGGATAGTACGGCTCATACGAGCAAGACCGATTGCGAACTGGTTAGCCAACTGCTCACCAACTGTACGAACACGACGATTTGAAAGGTGGTCGATATCATCAACTATAGCCTTTGAGTTTGCAAGTTCTACAAGGTACTTGATGATTTCAATAATATCCTCCTTAGTCAATACACGTACATCAGAAGAAGTAGAAAGGCCTAATTTCTTATTGATACGGTAACGACCAACCTCTCCAAGGTCATAACGCTTCTCTGAGAAGAAAAGGTTATTGATAACCTCACGTGCAGAAGCGTCATCTGCAGGATCTGCGTTACGTAGCTGACGATAGATATAAACTACGGCCTCCTTTTCAGAGTTACTTGGGTCCTTCTGGAGAGTATTGAAAATTATAGAATAATCTGATATGCTAGCATTCTCGTGATGAACAAGAATTGTATCTACACCAGAATCAAGAATTTCATCAATATGTTCCTCTGTGAGCTCTGTCTCACGATCTATGAGAACTTCATTGCGCTCAATAGAAACAACTTCACCAGTATCTTCATCTACGAAATCCTCGTTCCATGACTTAAGAACACGAGCAGCCAACTTACGTCCTACTACCTTTTCAAGTTCAGGACGAGTAACCTTAATTTCGTCAGCAAGATTGAAGATACGAAGGATGTCCTTATCCTGTTCAAAACCTATCGCACGTAAAAGAGTTGTTACAGGTAGCTTCTTCTTACGATCAATGTAAGCATACATTACATTGTTAATATCTGTAGCGAACTCAATCCAAGACCCCTTGAATGGGATGATACGTGCAGAGAACAGTGGAGTACCATTAGCATGAACACTTGATCCAAAGAACACACCAGGAGAACGGTGTAACTGTGAAACAACGACACGTTCAGCACCATTGATGACAAACGTTCCGTTATCTGTCATATAAGGAATAGGTCCGAGGAACACATCCTGAATTACAGTATCGAAATCCTCATGATCAGTATCAGAACAATACAGTTTTAACTTTGCCTTGAGAGGTACGCTGTAAGTGAGTCCACGCTCCAAACATTCCTCTATAGAATATCTTGGAACATCGATGTAATAATCCAAGAATTCAAGTACGAAGTTATTGCGAGTATCGTTAATTGGAAAATTCTCTGAGAATACCTTGTAAAGACCATCCAACTTACGGTTCTCAGGTGGAGTGTCAAGCTGCAAGAAATCGCGGAATGACTTAAGCTGTACTTCCAAGAAGTCAGGGTAAGGCATTGGATTCTGAACGCTCGCAAAGTTTACTCGGTTATTGATGATTTTAGACATCTTTATTTATTTTGTTTATTAACGAAAAATCTAAATACTCTAAATTATAGAATAAATAGAGAAAGTGCCATAAAGACACAAAAAGGTTAAGAACCCCCAACCTGAGGATTCTTAACCATAAGTATATAAAGTAATAAATTACTTAATCTCAACCTCTGCACCAGCAGCCTCGAGAGCAGCCTTAACAGCCTCTGCAGTAGCCTTGTCAACACCTTCCTTAACATTGCAAGGAGCACCGTCAACAATATCCTTAGCTTCCTTAAGACCGAGGCCACAAGCCTCCTTAACAGCCTTAACAACACCAAGCTTAGCAGCACCAGCAGACTTGAGTACAACATCGAAAGATGTCTTCTCTTCTGCAGCAGCAGCGTCACCACCAGCAGCAACTACAACAGCAGCAGCAGCAGGCTCAATTCCATAAGTTTCCTTAAGTTCGTTCTTAAGATCGATTACTTCCTGTACTGTGAGCGCAACGAGCTCAGCAGCAATAGCTTTAATATCAGCCATTTTTCTAAATGTATTAAACAGTTAATATATTTTTTCTTTTAATTACTCTGCAGCAGCTTCTTCTGCCTTCTCCTCACGATTTTCAAGTGCACTTACGACATTCATGATTGGTGATTCGAGAGCAGCAATAACGTCTGCGATAAGCTCGTTCTTGCTCTTAAGAGCAACGAGAGTGCTAAGGTTCTCAGCTCCAACGTATACCATGTCCTCTGCATAAGCAGCCTTGAACTTAGGCATATCGTTGTTATTCTTGGCGAAGTCCTTAATGAGACGAGCAGGCTTGTTAGCTGTGTTAGCGAACATGATAGCTGTTGTCTGAGTGAGTGAATCACCCAACTGAGCAGCATCGAATCCCTTCTTTTCAAGAGCCTTGATGAAGAGTGTGTTCTTAACAACCTGAAGCTTGATTTCGTTCTTAAAACACTCGCGACGAAGAGCGCTTGTAGTAGCAGAATCGAGAGCAGTAACATCTACAACGTAGAAGTGTGCATAGTTCTCGAGTGATTCTACAAGACTGTCAATAAGTAAGCCTTTATCTTCTTTCTTCATAAGTCTAAACGTTTTTTAATTATTCAGCAGTCTTTGGATCTACCTTGACGCCCTTACTCATTGTACTAGAAAGATAAATGCTCTTAATGTATGTACCCTTAGCAGTAGCAGGCTTCAACTTAATAATTGTGTTGATAAACTCCTGTGCATTCTGACAAATCTGCTCAGCAGAGAAAGAAATCTTTCCGATTGAGGCGTGTACAATACCAGCCTTATCAACCTTGAAGTCGATCTTACCAGACTTAACTTCACGAACTGCCTTAGCAACGTCCATAGTAACTGTTCCGCTCTTAGGGTTTGGCATGAGACCACGAGGACCGAGAACACGACCGAGAGCACCAATCTTACCCATGCATGAAGGCATAGTAATGATAACATCAATGTCAGTCCAACCAGTCTTGATCTTTTCGATATACTCTTCAAGACCAACGTAGTCAGCACCAGCTTCCTGAGCTGCAGCAGCCTGATCAGAAGGAACGAGAGCAAGAACGCGAACCTGCTTTCCTGTACCGTTAGGCAGAGAAACAACACCACGAACCATTTGGTTAGCCTTACGAGGGTCAACACCGAGGCGGATGTCGATATCAAGTGAAGCATCAAACTTTGTAAAAGTGATATCCTTTACAAGCTGACTAGCTTCGCTTAATGAATATGCTTTCCCTGCTTCAACTTTGTCTGCAACTATTTTCTGATTTTTTGTTAGTTTACTCATTTTAATTGAAGTTTAAAAAGTTTTGTCAGGGAATTCTACTTAACAGTAATACCCATGCTTCTTGCAGTACCTGCAACCATAGACATAGCTGACTCAATAGTGAAACAGTTCAAATCTGCCATCTTATCCTCAGCGATAGCCTTTACCTGATCCCAAGTAATCTCAGCTACCTTCTTACGGTTTGGCTCAGCAGAACCCTTCTTTACTTTAGCAGCCTCCATGAGCTGAACAGCAGCAGGAGGAGTCTTGATAACGAAATCAAAAGACTTATCTGAATAGTAAGAGATAACAACAGGAAGTACCTTACCTGCCTTATCCTGAGTTCTGGCGTTGAACTGTTTACAGAAATCCATAATATTAATACCCTTAGAACCTAGAGCAGGTCCTACTGGAGGTGATGGATTTGCAGCGCCACCTTTAATCTGTAATTTGATTAATCCAGCAACTTCTTTAGCCATTTTGTTCTATTATTAAATAATTAACGATTAAAGAATAGACATAGTAACATTAGCCTAATTCTTTAGTAACCTGTGTAAAGCTCAACTCCAGAGGAGTAATTCTTCCGAAGATTTTGACCGATACTTTAAGCTTACATTTGTCAGCATTAACTTCCTCGATAATGGCATCGAAGCCACTGAAAGGTCCATCAGTAACTTTAACTGACTCTCCAACGAGGTAATCAACGTGTGACACTTCTTGAATTGGTTCCTCACCTACAACCTCAATTCCGAGCATTCGGTTAACCTCAGC
Source organism: Bacteroidaceae bacterium (assembly GCA_024695315.1). Taxonomy (GTDB): domain Bacteria; phylum Bacteroidota; class Bacteroidia; order Bacteroidales; family Bacteroidaceae; genus Minthosoma. Next base: position 10,027 of record JAILIJ010000293.1, on the reverse strand, counting down.
CTGACGAATTGGTGTTGGTTTATCCTGTCCTCCAAGGAATCCAAGGACACCAGGAGTATTTCGGAGCATGTGTGGTATCTCACCGACAAGAGCAGCCTCCACAAGAACGTAACCAGGAAGAAGATTTCTCTTAGTCTCAGTACGTTTGTTATTAGCCACTTTAATAACATTCTCCGTAGGGATGAGAACCTGTGATACATATTCGCCATATCCGTGGTTTTTCATGTCAAGTTCAATATATTCCTTGACATTACTTTCCTTACCACTTATAGCACGAAGTACATACCACTTCTTTTCGATTTCTGCCATATTTATCCTCCTTAATTAAAAAATTGAATAAACAAGTGACATCAAATTCTCGAAGCAAGTGTCAATGACAAAGACAACCAAAGCAATGACAATGGAAGCAGATAAAACAATCACTGCACTGTTTGTCAACTCTTTGTATGATGGCCAAGTCACTTTGTGCACAAGTTCATCGTATGATTCTTTGCAATAATTAATAATTCTATTAAACATAGTCGAGTAACACTCTTTTTTGTGTGAAACCTTTCAAACAAATAAATGTTTGTAAAGAAGACACAATTCTTACAATAGCACGGGAAGAGAGGCTCGAACTCCCGACACCTGGTTTTGGAGACCAGTGCTCTGCCAACTGAGCTATTCCCGTAGAAAGGTTGAGAGTTTGGAACAAAAATTCTAAGACTCTCAACCAAGTTTATGATTATACTTAGCAAGCTAAGTGATTAATCAAATTAGTCGAATACCTCTGTGATCTGACCAGAACCAACTGTACGACCACCTTCACGGATAGCGAAGCGAAGACCTACGTTGATAGCAACTGGGTAGATGAGTTCAACCTTGATCTCAACGTTATCACCTGGCATAACCATTTCAGTTCCTTCTGGGAGTGAGATCTCACCTGTACAGTCCATTGTACGGAGGTAGAACTGTGGACGATAGTGATTCTTGAATGGAGTGTGACGACCACCCTCTTCCTTCTTGAGGACGTAGATAGAAGCCTTGAAGCCCTTGTGTGGAGTGATAACACCTGGGTGTGTGATAACCATACCACGCTTAACATCCTTCTTATCGATACCACGGAGGAGAAGACCTACGTTATCACCAGCCTCACCCTGATCGAGGAGCTTACGGAACATTTCAACACCAGTTACGACAGACTTAGCATCTTCACCGAGACCGAGGAGCTGAACTTCGTCACCAACCTTGATAACACCTGTTTCGATACGACCTGTAGCAACAGTACCACGACCTGTGATTGAGAACACGTCCTCAACTGGCATAAGGAATGGCTTTTCAGTATCACGAACTGGCTCCTGGATCCAAGTATCACAAGCATCCATAAGCTCCATTACCTTGTCAACCCACTCAGGAACACCGTTAAGAGCTCCAAGAGCAGAACCGCGGATGAATGGAGTATCCTCTTCGAAGTCATACTGTGCGAGGAGGTCACGCATTTCCATTTCAACGAGGTCGAGCATTTCTGCATCGTCAACCATATCACACTTGTTCATGAATACAACAAGACGTGGTACGTTTACCTGACGAGCGAGAAGGATGTGCTCACGAGTCTGTGGCATAGGACCATCAGTAGCAGCAACTACGATGATAGCACCGTCCATCTGAGCAGCACCAGTAACCATGTTCTTAACGTAGTCAGCGTGTCCTGGGCAGTCTACGTGAGCATAGTGACGCTTAGCAGTCTCATACTCGATGTGAGCTGTGTTGATAGTGATACCACGCTCCTTCTCTTCTGGAGCATTGTCAATCTGATCGAATGACTTGATATCCTCAGTACCGAAACCCTTATCGTGAAGAGTCTTAGAGATTGCAGCTGTAAGAGTAGTCTTACCGTGGTCTACGTGACCGATTGTACCAATGTTAACATGTGGTTTGGTACGCTCAAATTTTTCTTTTGCCATAGCTTTAAAAATATTCTAAATTTGTTATAAAAATTGTCTTATGATTTTTATGTAAGTTGGAGCTGTTACCGAGACTTGAACTCGGGACCTCTTCCTTACCAAGGAAGTGCTCTACCGCTGAGCTATAACAGCAGAGTAACTTTCATCCTTTGACATTCAGTCTTTCCACTGATGTGGGCACAGATGGATTCGAACCACCGAAGGCGAAAGCCAGCAGATTTACAGTCTGCCCCATTTGGCCGCTCTGGAATATGCCCATCATATTTCATTTCTGATACTGGGATTATGCAATCCATAATACCCTTGAGCCTCTTGTCGGATTCGAACCAACGACCCCGAGATTACAAATCACGTGCTCTGGCCAACTGAGCTAAAGAGGCAAAAATAGCCGTTCGTACAAGCAACTCGTACGAAACGGCTGCAAATTTAGGCATTATTTTTCAAATGCAAAATTTTTATAGGCTTTTTTTTCTATTTAGCCTGTTTTTCTTTGTATTTCTCCAATTGCTTTTCCAAAGCAGCCAGAGAATCATCAATTGCTTCTTCAAATGTGTCGCAAATCTTTTCTGCATAAAGTTCATCACCCGCAAGTGAAATAGTTATTCCAGCTTGCTTATTGAGTGCTGTAGCAGGCTTTACGACCTTTAATGACACCTCAACCTTTCTTATATTGTCACAAAACTTATCCAGTTTACTAACCTTCTTCTGGATGAATTCCTGCAACTTGTCTGTTGCCTCGAAATGAATTGTCTTTACGTTAATATCCATAGTCACCTGTTTATTTAAAGGTTTATAATGTAAGACCTTTACGATCTTGGATGTGCATTTTTATATGCGTTTTTTAGTTCTTCGAATGACAAATGCGTATACACTTCAGTCGTTGCCAAACTTTGGTGTCCCAAGACCTTCTGTATAGAACCGAGGTCCGCATCATTATTCAGCATAGCTGTAGCAAACGAGTGTCTAAGCACGTGTGGCGAGCGTTTTTTTTGCGTTGTCACCAATGATAGAGAATCTTTTACAATAGTTGTAACGGTTGACTCTGTAAGAGGTTTTCCGTGTTCATTGATAAAGAACCTCTCCGGCTGTGCATTGACAATTTCTTGACGTTTTTGAAGATAAAGTTTTATTTCATCTTCCAGCTCTTTTCCAAATGGAATTATACGTTCTTTATTACGTTTTCCGAGCACTTTAATTTGTTTCATGTTCAGATCGACACGTGCATCATCGAGCGACAACAATTCTGCGCGTCTCATTCCCGTTTCATAGAACATCATCACCACCAATCTCTTCATAACTCCTTTAAATGATTGATCCTCCGAAGTTATTTCGAACAACCTATCCATATCCTTTTCTCTAACGAAAGTAGGAAGGTTCTTTTGTTTTTTGGGACCAGTAATCTTAGCCATAGGGTTAAGTTCCACATATCCCATCATTCTAAGGTAGCGATATAAAGAGCGAAGAGTACTAAGTTTCCGGTTCACATTTGCAACAGCAAAATGCTTTTCATCCATAAGATACACCATCCACTCACGTACGTCAGTAGAAGTAACGTCTCGAAAATCGACTTCACGTCCTAAGCTTTCAATGAAATCCTGAAACTCTGCTAAGTCGCTTGCATAACTTTCAATTGTCCTCGGTGAATAATTCCTTTCAGACTTTAGATATTCCAAAAAAGCATCAGTCCACGTCCCTTCATTTGTCATAGAAAAACATCCTTTTTTATTTTGCGACTAAATTAGGATATTTCCGTCAAACAACCAAATTTCTTGGCTATTTTTTTACTTTTTTAATTAATCACCTAAAGGAATTAATCCTCATTAAGGTGAAGCTGGTTAACGTAGATAGCGTGCTGCATCTTGACGCGCTTAACAACAGATGGCTTGTCAAACTGCTTGCGGTTTCTTACTTCCTTAATCACGCCAGTCTTTTCAGACTTTCTCTTGAACTTCTTGAGAGCCTTCTCAATGTTCTCACCTTCCTTAACAGGTACGATAATCATTCTAATTCTTTTTTAATGAATTGTTAATAAAAATAAATAAAATTATTTGTCGGGCAGGTATTTCACGTCATTAGACATAAAATCCAATACCTAACGGGCGGCAAAATTACATCAAAAAACTAAAACCACAAAATTTTCTATTCATTTTTAATAGTTTAGATGCATTTTTATTAAACATTTCGGCTAAATACCCCACATTTTATTGTCCTACCAATACATTTTTCTCTTTTCTTCAGTCTCATCTGTCCTAATGCAAGCTTCATATATTTATTTTCTACCCCCGATCACATTTTACCACATTTTAACAGAGCCCAATCTTAAACAATAGATAAAGGAAACCAAACCTTCAAGAAAGATATGAAATCTTTCTCAAAGGTTCGTATTAGAAATTTCCACCATATAAGTAAGAAATTCAAAATGTATTAGTCTTAATAAAACTCACGTTCTCTCCTATCGAAGGATTAGTGTACACTTATCAAAGATCTTCAGAAGAATATAAGGATATTTTTATTCATCTTACACATGAACAGTTTCATAATCCTCCCAAGTTGCATCAACCGTAATATTCATACCTGTTGACCCATAATTAAAAAATGATCCATTGAAATATGTTACAGCACCAATTTTCAGAGGTACCTTATTATAGGTCTTAGGATCAACCTGGTTTCCGTCCGCATCGAGTCCAGCTATTGTGACATTCACATAAGAATCTTCTGTTGTCAGAACAGACTTAGTCAAGAAGAAATGTACATTTGCCGCTATCGTTTGACTTGCACGTTTCTCGTCTGTAATATCCAATACAGCAACACGAGTTGTCGTGCTTTTTGCAAAACCTGTTATTGCGTCAAAATTATTACTAGCCCCTTCTAACGTAAGCTGTAATTTCTTAACCTCATCAGGAATATAGCCTGTCAAAACAAATCTGATTCGAGCCACAGCCTGATCCAAAGTAACATCCAAAGCCGTTGTACTTTTTGTCACTTCTACAATGTTGCTATACCAGTACACAACAGGGAAATCGACAAATGCCACATCTGTAGGATCGTCAATATCAGGATGTGCAGCACTCTTATGTCCAAGTGCCAACAAACGATAGTTTCCACACTTAATATTTTCAAGAGTCACGACACCGAAAGAAGAACTTGAACTTGTCTGGTCAACCTCTTTATACTTAGTGTACGACCCATCCGCATTAACAGTATACAAAGCCAACTCAAGCATAGAGAAAGTCTCACTCAACGTAGCTCTTGTAGATTCCTGCGTAATACGCATTGGGCTTACATTAAAAGTGATAGTAGTATAACCATCATTATTTTCAGCCGTTTCTTCGTTATCACTTGTGCATGAAAAGCACATTACTAGAGATGTCAATACAAAAAGTGACTTGATAAAGTAATTTTTCATATTATGTAAATTTCAGGTTAATATTTATTGTTAATTTTAATCCATGTGAAACATTTCTGGTAAAGGAATGCTGATAGGACTGTTATCAGGGTTTGTCTCCATGATGTCAGCCATATAAGCCCACCATTTCTGACATATCTCTGTTCCGCCCAAATCTTGACTTCCCCCATCACCCTCAAGCTCTTGATAAGCAAAAAGGATGTTTGTCTCTTCATCAAGATAAATACTATAATTACGAACTCCTGCCTCACTAAGGAGTTTCTTTAGTTCTGGGAAGATATTAGCATGACGACGCTTGTATTCTTCCTTACAGCCTGGTTTTAAGAACATCTTAAAAGCTTCTCTTTTCATAGTTTTTCGGATTATTAATTATGTTATTAAATTTAGCAGCTTAACTCAATGTATAAAATTAACAAAGAGGAAAACATGCTTTAATTAAGAAGTATTAGTCAAACTATTGCATTATAAAATATCACAAATGCAAATAAGGTATTAGTGTATGATTACCATAGTAGCTCCAAATCCATATTGTTGGAAAGAAGCATCCTGATACTCACAACTTTTATATTTGTCTTTAAGCGTATCAATTATAGCCTTACGTAGAGCTCCCTCACCTTTGCCATGGATAAAGACAATCTTTTTGCCTTTTTCCTTGATATGCTCATTCATTGTATGTGTAAAAACTCCAACTTGGTAGTCCTTAATATCACGAGCCTGCATTCCCTTTGTTGTTTCAAGAATCTCATGAGCATGTAGGTCTATCTCAAGTATTTCATCCTTCTGCTGCTTACGCATCTGCTTTGCGGCAAACTTTTCCTTTTCCTTTGTAACCTTAGCATCCTCCAAACGTGCAAGACGCTCCTCAAGCTTATGAATACGCATTTCGAGTCGAACAACTCTTGCTTCAAGATTCTCATCCACATCATCCATCTCTTTCTTATTATTCACATCTTTAGAAGCAAGATATCCACGTCCGTCCACATATTGATTCACCTTAGGAGTTTCCTTAGGCTTTGGCTTTTCAAAATTATACTCATTAGTATCTATCACTACAAGATCATCCTGCAAGCATGGAATTTCGAATCCATCCTCATCCTCAACAAGTGCTATTCCACCAGACTTAAAGCCCTTAACAATACCACCACCAACATCATTTAGGAATCTGACCTTATCACCAAGTTTCATATCAATTATTAGTATTAATTTTGAAAAAGAGTTTTTAACAACATATTTAATTGCAAATTTAAGACATTTTTTGAATAATATATCATAACGTCTTAGTTTTTTTTACAAATATTTTGCTTAAAAAATAACATGCACTAACTTTGCACAAATTTTATATAAATGTGTAACAACCCAGAATACACTATATTTTATACAGAGTAAGATGGAAAGAACAGGAGTATTTAAGCCAACGGACAAATCCTTGATTGAACTCGTAGAGCGTTCCATCAAGAATAATTGGAGTCTTCAAGCATACACAGACTACGGAACAGAAGTAAATTATACTTATGGTGATGTAGCCAATGACATAGCTCGTCTTCATGCTATGTATAGATCACTCGGCATCAAGCAAGGTGACAAGATATCTCTATGTGACAAAAATAGTACCCATTGGGCCGTGTCATTCTTATCAATAATAACTTACGGTGCCGTAGCAGTACCTATCCTTGCAGATTTCAGTACTGACCAAGTACAGAACATTGTATCTCACTCTGAGTCTGTATTACTTATTACTGGAAAAAACATCTATGGGTTCAAGCGTACATTAAATATTGCCACATGGCATTTCTTTGAAGAAGATGGGCTATATGATGCAGCATATCAAGCCATGGAAAAAATTTCCATTAGCAAAGAAGACGTACATTATGCCAAAGAAGATCCAGAAGGCCTTGCCGTGATAAGCTACACATCAGGTTCAACAGGTCGTTCTAAGGGAGTCATGCTCCCTTATAGATCTTTATGGTCAAACCTCATCTTTGCTGACGAGGTAATAGGAATCACAGCCGGCTGTCGTACTATGGCCATTCTTCCTATGGCCCACATGTACGGTTTCGCCTTCGACTTCATATACGAGTTCTGTACAGGATGCCACGTTCACTTCTTAACAAAAGTTCCAAGTCCACATATTGTGATTAAGGCCTTCAACGATGTCAAACCAGTCATTGTAATTGCCGTACCACTCATCATTGAGAAGATTGTCACAGGACGTATATTCCCAATACTCAAGAAGCGTACATTCAAGACACTCCTTGCCATCCCTATTCTCAAACAGATTGTCTACTGGAGAATCCGCACCATACTTACTAAAGCCTTTGGAGGGAACTTCTACGAAGTCATTATTGGTGGTGCAGCATTCAGCAAAGAAGTAGAGGATTTTCTCAACAAGATACATTTCCGCTACACCGTAGGTTATGGAATGACCGAATGTGGTCCTATCCTCGCATACGAAGATTGGAAGAAATTCGTCAAGTTCTCATGTGGTAAAGCAGCCCCAAGAATGGAGTTACGCATTCTAAGCGACGATCCAGTAAACACTCCTGGCGAAATTATTGCCAAAGGAACAAATGTAATGCTTGGCTACTACAAGAACGAGGAAGAGACAGCCGCCGCTATAGACGAAGAAGGCTGGCTCCACACAGGCGACCTTGGCACCATTGACGAGAAAGGAAATGTGTTCATACGTGGACGTAAGAAAACTATGCTTCTCGGAGCCAACGGACAGAACATCTATCCTGAGGAAATTGAAGATGTCATCAATATTCACGGTGTATTTGACGAATGCCTCGTTGTACAACGCGAAGAGAAACTTGTTGCCTTGGCATACGTTACCGACAAGAGTCTTGAAAAACAAGGTTTGACCCGTGAAGAAATGACGAACAACCTCAATAAATATCGTAACGAAATCAACGCCCTGCTTCCTAAGTTTGCCCAACTTACAGGTATAGAAATACTCGATCAGGAATTTGAAAAGACGCCAAAGAAAAGTATCAAGAGGTACTTATACAAATAAACCACTTCAGACAAACAATGACTTTTCATTCAACATGTGGAACAATCCATAATGTCAAAATTCATAAAAGGCCGCAAGAGAAAATCTTGTGGCCTTTTATTATCATCATCTGCAAATCTACTTCAACAATTTAGCCACTGGGCTCTTAATTGCCTTTAATCCCTTTGCTACACTCTTAGCATTAAGCTGTGCTCCAAGCAAAGAAGTATGAGTATGGTCATGATTGAAATACTTCATGGCTGCTTCCTTACCCTTCTTGCCGCATTTCTTATCAAGATAGTCAGCCGTGATATTATGAACATCCACAAATTCAACGCCCATCTCTTCAGCAATCTGCTTATCCCATTCTGGGATGTATTTATCATTACGGCGCTCTATGTAGTAACGGCCCTTCTTCTCCTTTACTGGATAGAATTTGCCACGTACATCTCCCTTACCCTCGTGCCATTCATTACGAGGAGTGAAAGACAGAACTACAGGATGCGCACCCTTCTCAAGAGCATCAACAATCATTTTCTTTACGTACCATCCAAAAGAATACACCACAAGGTTCTTGCCTGAACTCATCAGATGGTAAACATGACTTGTATCCTTAGCACAGGCAATAACTCCGCGCTCCTTCGCATTATCAATACCGCCTATATCATTATGGCCATACTGAATAAGCACAATATCGCCTGGCTCAAGAGAATTGTACACTTCCTCCCAACGCTCCTCTACGATATATGTACGAGTAGAACGTCCAGCCTTAGCCTGATTCTGGAACACGCACTTAGTAGAGTCGAAGACTGTGTATCCTTGTGATCCCCATCCCCACATTCCATCAGGCTTCTTATCCTCATTCTTGCCTGTTGAGTCTCCACAAAGGAATACCATAGGCTTACCCTTCTTACGCTTTTGGTCACAGCGCTTAGGAGTCACCCTATTATTCATGAAAGACTTGAGTCTCTGTACCTGAGGATCAGCACAAGCCGCGAGTCCTTCAGCAGCACTACGCGCATTCATCATAGCGCCAAAAGCACTTGAATGAATCTTATCATGATAGAAGTGATAATTTGTTTTCCATACTCCATAAGTCTCCAACTTCTTAGCAGAAATGTCATTTAGGTCAATTACTGGACAATTCATTTCCTTACCTAGAGCAAAGATAGCAGGAGTAAAGTCGTTCAACTTACGCTGAATCTTCTTAGGATTACTTGGTTCGTATGCATTACGTGGAGTAAGCGTAAAGAGAATAGGAGTAGCCCCCTTAGCACGAATTTCATTAATGAATCTACGAGTATATCCTCCAAAAGTATATACCGTATCCTGCATCTTAGTCACCTTGTTGTAAATGATTGTAGAGTCATTTGACAAGCTTAACTTACCCTCTGGTCGATAACTTGAACGTACACGAATAGAATCTATAGGTCCATTGTCATTATGACCAAGTTCCAGGTATACGAAGTCACCTGGCTTAATAGCCGCAAGAATAGGCTTCCAGAGATTCTTATAGAACGTACGTGGAGACGTACCACCGAGAGCCTGATTCTCTACAGTAATCTTGTTCTCATCAAAATATTCATGAGCATAGAATCCCCATCCCCATTGTCCGTTGTCGCCATTACCACGTGTACCAGTACGCATAGTAGAATTTCCGACAAGGAAAAGCACAGGATTATTACC
>JAILIJ010000019.1 GCA_024695315.1 Bacteroidaceae bacterium | reverse complement strand
GACGATCGTGCGTGGGCACCGCAATGTATCGAACGTAACGGCAAGTTCTATTTTTATGTGCCTGCTCACTCTAAGATTTCAGGAGGTATGGCTATAGGTGTGGCAGTTAGCGACAACATTACGGGACCATATCGGGATGCTATAGGTAAACCTTTATATGAGGATGGCAAGTGGGATCACATCGACCCTACAGTTATGATTGAACCTGACGGACAGGCTTATCTATACTGGGGAAATCCATGTCTTTACAGTGTGAAGCTTAATGAGGATATGATTTCTCTGGCTGGAGAAGTGGAGAATGTGAAGCCAGAACGCTATGTTGAAGGACCTTGGATTTTCCATCAGCGCAGTCTGTCAAAGGCAGAGAAGAAAGACAAGAAGAATTTCGACTCTTCAAAGAATTCTGCTTGGGGAAAATATTTCATGATTTATGCAGCGGGCGGAGTGCCTGAGTGTATAGCTTATAGCGAGAGCGACACACCAACAGGACCATGGAAATATGTTGGTGAAGTGATGAAGCAGGATAATGCTACCAATTCCTTCACTAATCATAGCGGGATTGTTGAGTTTAAGGGGCATAATTACTTTTTTTACCATACAGGATGGCTTCCTGGAGGTGGTGGCTTTGGACGTAGCGTTAGTGTAGAAGAGTTTGAATGGCAGAAAGACGGACGTCTTCCACTTATTTCGCCAACGCATGAAGGAGTAAAACCAATAGCAACATTCAATCCTTATCGTCGTGTGGAAGCTGAAACAATTGCCAATTCTCGTGGATTACGTACAGAATGGAATAAAAAGCAAAACCGTGTTTTTGTGAGTGATATTCAAAATGGAGATTGGCTACAACTTCGTGAAGTGGAATTTGGCACACAAGGACCAAAGTCAATTAGTTTAAGTGCAGCTTCTGCACTTCAGGGAGGGATAGTTGAGGTACATGTTGATTCCATCAAAGGGCATAAACTCGCATCAGTCAATGTTTCTCCTACTGGCGGTTGGGAGGAATGGCAGACATTCTCAGCCCCAATAAATACAAGTGTTACAGGAAAGCATGATTTGTTTTTCGTATTCACGGGATACAAAGGATGTAAATTGATGAATTTTGACTATTGGGAAATGCAATAATAAAAAACTGTGCGCATCATCGGAATGGTGCGCACAGTTAATATGGAATAAGGCTGACGGCTTACTTTATGACGAGTTTGTCGCTTCCTGCAGCCTTAAAGCTCATGTCAAGACCCTTTACAGAGTGAGTGAGGGCTCCGAATGATATGAAGTCAACACCGGCCTTTGCGTAAGGAATCATAGTGTCGAATGTTATACCGCCGCTTGACTCAGTCTCAGCACGGCCAGCAACAAGTTTAACGGCTTTTTCTGTATCTTCTGGGGTGAAGTTGTCGAACATGATTCGGTCACATCCTTCTGCAAGTGCCTCGTCAAGTTCTTTCCAGTTACGAACCTCACATTCTATCTTGAGATCCTTACCGTGGTCCTTGCAGTATTGCTTAGCGCGAGAAATGGCGTTGTGAACTCCGCCGCAGAAGTCAATATGGTTATCCTTGAGAAGAATCATGTCAAAGAGACCGATACGATGGTTCATTCCGCCACCAATCTTTACAGCTTCCTTCTCAAGCATTCGCATACCAGGAGTAGTCTTACGAGTGTCGAGAACACGAGTCTTGGTGCCAGCGTCGATAAGTGCCTGCTGATACTTGTGTGTCATGGTAGCAATACCAGACATACGCTGAAGGATGTTGAGCATGAGGCGTTCAGTCTGAAGGAGACTCTGTTCTTTGCCCTTAACAGACATTACGATATCTCCAGGCTTAACGTGTGCTCCGTCTTCGATATAAACTTCAACTTCCATAGTTGGGTCGAAACGGTGGAACACTTGCTTTGCTATTTCTACTCCGGCAAAGATACCTTCCTGCTTGATGAGAAGTTTGCTTTCGCCTACAGCATCGGCAGGGATGCAGCAGAGAGTAGTGTGGTCGCCGTCGCCAATATCTTCAGAAAAGGCGAGGTCTATGAGTTTGTCGTTTAATTCTTCTACTGATAACATAAATATTTTGTTTTTGAAATTACTGATTAAAAGAACCATCCAAGTCCGACAGCAAGTCCTAATCTGCTTTTCTCAGTAAAGTCTGAGAAACTCATGTCGTAGTAAATGCTTGGCTGAAGAGCGAGGTTCTTGTTGAGCATGAAACAATATCCAATTTCAGGAGTAATTTGGAAATCGTTGAAGTCTCCGATATATTCGTGGACGAATTTTGCTCCACCGCTAACGAAGAAGCCGTTGTCGTCAAAATAATATCTAATCTTACCACCCAATTCGAATTTGTTAAGTTCAGAATTGCAGAAATCGAAGTTCAAGGTACCAATGAGAAGCAGATTGTCCTGAACCACATAACCGGCATTTGCTCCTAAGTTGATGGATAGGTCTGTAGCTTCGCTGTAGGAGAGGTTAAATCCATTTAAGTTGGCGCCGAGGTATTTCTTGCCCTCGTCAAACTGAGCGGATGCGCTTATAGTGACAAGTGCCAACATTATTGTTGATAAAATCTTTTTCATGTTCATCCTTATCGTTTTATATGTTTATGTAAATAAATACTCAATTCTGAGAATTGTTTTTTCTTTCTTCGTTATATTCGTCCTTTTTCTTTAGTGCCCAATGGAGTGCAATTACGATAAAAGCATAGATGACAATCTTGTATAGATTGTCCATCCATGCATTATATGTTATTCCAAAATAGATGTAGAAAGCACATCCAACCACAAAGAATGCTATTGGCATCCAAATGTATCTTTTCATTCTTATTTCTATAAATTAAAATTACTATTTCTGTTCTTGTACGTCCATATAAAGAAACAGCAGGTAATAAATGTTGTTATTGCTATACCTATAGTGTAACTTATTGCGCTAGGAAGCTGAAGGCCTTCTGGAGCTATAAGGATATAGGTCGTACATACAACGGTCATCCATATTGCCGGAATGACAGGGATTATGTACCCGTATTTCTTTATGTCCGTATAATTTCTGCATTTCTTATATAACCAAACAGAAACCGTCCAAAGTGTGAATATGGAAAGTGTCTGGTTGAACCATGCGAAGTATCGCCATAGAATATCGAATTTGACGAACATAAGAACGCCAGATATTACGAATATTGGCAATGACAGAATGAGGCGTTTGTAAATCTTATTCTGTTTATAGTGCATGAAGTCGGCTGCTATGAGTCGAGCCGAACGGAATGCTGTATCGCCGCTAGTTATAGGAGCCGCTACGACTCCGAGTATGGCGAGTACTGCTCCTATGGTGCCAAGCCAAGTTGAGCAGATGCTATTGACGAGAATGGCAGGATTAGGATTTGCTGTTCCGCCATTTGTCATTATTGCCCATAACTTTTCGTATGGTGCTGCAGAGTTTGACATGCCGAATTGGCTAACGTCGAAAGTATCTGCAAATTTGATGGCAGCTGCTGCCCATATTAATGCCACGAAGCCCTCTGTAATCATTGCTCCATAGAAGATAGGGTGGCCGTACTTCTCATTTTTCATACAGCGTGCCATCATCGGTGATTGAGTGGCATGGAATCCGCTGACTGCACCACAAGCGATGGTAATGCAGATGCCTGGGAAGAGAGGAATGCTGCTATGAGGATGATGGTTTGTGAAGGCTTCTGTTATTTCTGGCATAGAACCAGAGTTCATGAAGATGCCTATACCAACACCTGCAGCCATTATAAGAAGTGCCACTCCGAAGATTGGATAAATCTTTCCGATGAGCTTGTCGATTGGAAGGAGGGTTGCAAGTATATAGTATGCGAAAATGACGAATACCCAGAACATGCTCTGGCTGAGAATACTGTCACCTCCAATCAGGTTTGCAAGCAGTCCGGCTGGTGTTGTCACGAAAACGGCACCCACGAGAATCATCAGTATGAGAGCTAAAACACGCATGGCAAAACGTGCCACACTGCCTAGTTCGTCGCCTACTATTTCTGGAAGGCTTGCACCGTTCTTTCTGATACTAATCATGCCTGACAGATAGTCGTGTACTGCTCCCCCTAATACACATCCAAATACAATCCAGATGTAAGCTGCTGGACCGAATAAGATGCCTTGAATAGCTCCGAAGATAGGGCCTGTTCCTGCTATGTTTAGGAACTGAATAAGGAACACTTTCCACGTTGGCATCGGCATGTAGTCCACACCGTCTTCAGAGGTATAACAAGGAGTTTTTCTTTTTGAGTCGGAACCGAAGACCTTGTCTATCATGGTTCCATAAATCAGATATCCAACTACTAAAAGTAGAATGGACGTTAAAAAGGTATACATTGATCAGTTGTTTTTAAGTTTATTTTTGCAAGTATTGTCTTCCGTTTTGCAATATTTCACATTATATCGATATTAATATATGTAAAATGTGCCGCAAAAGTACTAATTATTTGTTACCTTTGCAAACAAATTAACTTATAATAATGAAATATCTAAATAAGAAAATTTTTTTGCTCAGTTTGTTGCTTTTGGGAAAGTCAATTGTAAATGCTCAGCATGATACATATTCTTACAATAACCCACAGCCATTGCATGAGGTTCGTGCCGTATGGTTGACAACTATCATGGGCTTGGATTGGCCGCGTACAAAGGTGACTGATGCAGCGAGTATTGAGAGACAAAAGGAGGAACTTTGTGAAATCCTTGACAATCTTCAGTACATTCATGTCAATACCGTTATAATTCAGACTCGTATTCGCGGAAGTGTCATTTATCCTTCTAAGTATGAGCCTTGGGACGAGTGTCTGACAGGTAAATACGGTAAGAATCCGGGCTATGACCCGTTGAAATACTGCATAGACCAATGCCATGCTCGTGGAATGGAGTGTCATGCGTGGGTTGTGGCAATTCCTGTCGGAAAAGCAGCTCGCCAAAAGGCCTATGGAGAAGGTGCTTTGACAATGAGAAAGCCAAATCTTTGTCGAAAGGCAGGTGAAGAGGTTTTCATGTTACCAGGTAACCCTGAGACGGCTAATTACATTTCTAATATCTGTCGAGAGATTGCAGAGAAATACGATGTCGACGGAATAAGCCTTGACTACATTCGTTATCCTGAGAAGACGTACAATTTTAACGACCACGACATGTACGAGAAGCAGGGCAGTAAGAAAAGCTATGCTAATTGGCGTCGCGATAATATTACGCGTATTGTGCGTGCAGTCCACGACAAGGTTAAGGCCGTTAAGCCATGGATAAAGCTTAGTAGCAGTCCTATTGGAAAATACCGTAATTTGAGAGAACATAATGCTTCGGCATGGAACTGTATGGAT
>JAILIJ010000321.1 GCA_024695315.1 Bacteroidaceae bacterium | reverse complement strand
CTCAGCTCGAACAGATCTTATGGCATGAGCTTGGTACTCGTGAGGACTATGAGCATTATGTGTCGTCGGGCGGAATGAACGTTGCCATCTTTATCCGTAGCATCATTCATGTGGATAGGCAGGTGGCTCTCAAGAAGTTTGTTGATTTCCTCAAGTCTTCGACTCTAAATGCTCGTCAGGAGGAATATCTTAAAAACATCATCTCGTACGTTTGTGAGAATGGTGACATCGCGCCCGAAACGCTTATCACGACTTCGCCTTTCTGCGATTATGATATCTTTGATACTTTCAGCAGCAATCCTGCCAGCATCGGACAGTATGTGAGAATGCTGCATGAGGTTATTGAGGCAAGAGGATAGAGGATAAAAAAACTGAGGGGCTATGGCTTCTTGGGTTTTCTTAGATTTCTTCGATTTCTTGGGGTTCTTTGGTATATAGAAAACCATAGCTCCTCCAAGGAACGCCTAGAAAAAAAAAGTTGCGCAACTTTTAAGAAAAAGTTGCGCAACTATCAGTTTAAAGTTTTCAACTATTATTTAGGCTGCTTTCCGATGTAAGCAAGGATACCGCCATCAACGTAAAGAACGTGACCATTAACGGCATCAGAAGCCTTAGAAGCGAGGAATACAGCTGGGCCACCAAGCTCAGATGGATCGAGCCAACGACCAGCAGGAGTCTTAGCACAGATGAATGAATCGAATGGGTGACGGCTACCGTCTGGCTGCTTCTCACGAAGTGGAGCAGTCTGTGGAGTAGCGATGTAACCAGGGCCGATACCATTACACTGGATGTTGTACTCTCCGTACTCAGAGCAGATGTTACGAGTAAGCATCTTAAGACCACCCTTAGCTGCAGCGTATGCAGATACAGTCTCACGACCAAGCTCAGACATCATAGAACAGATGTTGATAATCTTACCTTCCTTACGCTCCATCATCTCTGGAAGAACAGCAGATGCGCAAATGAATGGTGCAACGAGGTCGATGTCAATAACCTGCTGGAACTCTGCACGCTTCATCTCGTGCATAGGAATACGCTTGATGATACCTGCGTTGTTAACGAGAATGTCAATCTGGCCTACTTCCTGATGAATCTTCTCTACAAGAGCCTTAACAGCATTTTCGTCAGTCACATCGCAAACATAACCCTTAACGTTTGTGATACCTGCCTCCTTGTAGTTAGCAAGACCGCGGTTGAGGAGCTCCTCGTTGATATCGTTGAAGATGATGTTCTTTGCACCTGCCTTAACGAATGCCTTAGCGATGTTAAAACCAATTCCGTAAGATGCACCTGTGATCCATGCATTCTTACCCTCGAGAGAGAAATTTGATAAATCCATAGTTATTATTAATTAAATTAGTAGAATCTAAAATTCAATACTCTGCAAATTTAACAAATAATCGTCAAGAATGTAATTTTATGTATGTATTTTTACTAATCAACATGCAATTTTCATCATCATGACTTGATATTTGCCCAAGAGGAAGACTTTCTAAACACTGAATTGTGTCTTCTGAAAGTCTTCAATTCTTGATTTTGCTTCTTTGAGTAGTTCAAATAGTTCTGTCTGTGTTTCCGCACGAAGTATCTTTATTCGTGTCTGTTTGAAGTCTGGAATGCCTTTGAATAATGGTGAATTGGCAAGGTGTCGACGCACATGTATTATGCCTCCAAGTTCTGTTCTCTTTCTTTCCTTGAGTGCATTATCTTCTCTAAGACTGTACTCGACAGATTTCTGAACCTGACGTTTCAATACTTCAAATTTCCAGTCGAGTGTCATCTCTGTATCATGTTCGCCCTTGTCTAAGAATGTACGTACATCCTTAAATAGCCATGGCTGTCCGAATGTTGCGCGTCCTATCATCACGGCGTCCACTCCGTATTTATCAAAGGCAGCTTTCGTCTCCTCAGGTGTCGTAATATCGCCATTACCTATGATTGGGATTTTCATGTAGGGATTGTTTTTTACCTCCCCAATGAGTGTCCAATCAGATACACCTTGGTACATTTGTGAACGAGTGCGCCCATGGAGTGTGAGTGCCTGAATGCCACAGTCCTGAAGTCGCTCTGCTAATTCTACGATTAACGCACGTTCCTCGCTCAGTCGGTTTGGT
The DNA here is from genome assembly GCA_024695315.1 of Bacteroidaceae bacterium. Classification (GTDB taxonomy): domain Bacteria; phylum Bacteroidota; class Bacteroidia; order Bacteroidales; family Bacteroidaceae; genus Minthosoma. The sequence continues at coordinate 13,151 of JAILIJ010000321.1, read as the reverse complement.
GTCTTCAGGTCGTCACAATCCCATCCAAGTCGAGTCTTAACTGTAACAGGAATGTCAACAGCTTCTACGACTGCACGTGTGATTTCAAGCATGAGAGGAATGTTCTTCAACATACCAGAACCGGCTCCCTTACCTGCAACTTTTTTCACAGGGCATCCAAAATTGATGTCAAGGATGTCAGGATGTGCTTCTGCCTCGACAATCTTGGCAGCTTGTACCATAGACTCCACATCACGTCCATAGATTTGTATCGCAACAGGTCGCTCAGCCTCATCCACACGAATCTTCTCCAATGAACGGTTCACATTACGTATTAAGGCATCTGCACTTACGAACTCAGAATATGTCATGGACGCCCCAAACTCCTTACACAAAAGTCTAAATGCCTGGTCCGTAACATCCTCCATAGGTGCCAACACCACAGGATAGTCTCCCAAATCTATGTCTGCTATCTTCATAAAGTCAAATAGTTAAATTATAGTGCAAATATAGCCATTTTTATCATAATGACAAAAGTAGCTATAGTTCGTTGTTAGAAATAAACACAAAAAAAAGCAGCGGTCGTCCGACTACTGCTCAAATTATATTGGTTTGAATAAGTTCATTTATGAGAGCTAAACGCTCTCTTCGGTTATACGTGAAAACAAATCTAATACCCTTATTAACTAACCCTTATGAAAAAACTTAAATCTAATACCTTAATTACTTCTAATACCTAAAACCAAAACCTATTCAAAAGTATATATATTCAAAACTTTGCTTTGCTATTTTATCAAATCAATCGAGTTATCGAAAATGATCTCTTAACCAAATTATCAATACCCTTGGAAAACAAATCTAATTACCTTCTTAAAAACTAATTCTTCCTTATCGAAAACCCTGAATAATCTTTTTATTTACCTTAACTAACTAAATACCAATAACAATAACAATTGTCTATTGAATAACAAAACCTTATATAAATTAAAAACCCTTTATCCTTTAAATTCTTAAAATCCTTTGTTCAATCTTTTACCTTAATTAACACCTTATTGAGTTTCAATTTTTCCTAAAAAACAAATCTTTTTATTTACCCTTCAAAAACTAATACTCTTCAAACAAATCTTTTACCTTAACTAACCTATTCTAATTATTGTCTCAGGATTTGTTTTTTCCTTTTGACGATGCAAAGTTACGTGTGTTTTGCAAATCTGCAAAATTCTTTCAATAAAAACTTCAAAAATATTGCATTTTCTTGACCAATATCATATATTGTGTAGGTGCACACCGTAAAAAACGCTATTTGTGCGCCCGCACACATCAATTTCGACACATTCTTCTATAACCTCTCTTGAAAAGCCACAAAACAATTAACTTCCATTAACATTTTCTTTATAAAAATTCATTTTACATGTTAGATAACATATTATAATAGTAATATGAGATTTTGTGTGAGTTGTGTGTCACACAGAAAATAATAAAGACCACGTATATGTGGAAACGAGCACAGATAAAACGTTGAGGACTGAATAATCCATAAATAATAATGTAGAGCATAAATAAATTACCAATTATAATTTGTGCCTTTTATGTTTCAAAAGACACTTTGGTAAAAATAAAAAAGTATCAAAAGACAACCCTTCGAAACTCATCAAATCTCATCGAAACCAATCTAAACACACAACCGTTATTTATGAATGTCGTATATTTGTATCATAAAGAAAACAAGCATGTTCTAACCAAATATGGATCCTGTAATTACAATAGTATCTCGATTAAATATACTTTTTAATGAATGATTACATAGAGAAAACGCTATATAAAAAATAAAATGTCTATTGGTCGGAGAATAGAAGTATAGACATATTGTTTATAGATAAATTACTTGCAGTTTTCGTAAAAGATTCGGATATTTGCAGAAAAAAGAATTCTACATGAATAAAATAGGTATATTTTGCGCATCTTCCAACAATATGGACGCCATATACTACGAAGAGGCTCGTAAACTTGGTGAATGGATCGGCAAAAATAATAAGACATTAGTGTATGGAGGAGCTAACTGTGGTCTTATGGAGGCAGTAGCTAAGGCTGTACACGAGAATGGAGGAACAGTATACGGCATTGTTCCACAAATACTTGCACAGAACAATAGGGTAAGTGAATATATAGACATTAACTTTAGATGCGAAGATCTTAATGATAGGAAACAATTCCTTGAAAGTGAATCTGAGGTAATCGTCGTGATGCCAGGTAGTATAGGTACCCTTGATGAAATGTTTACCGTTATGGCAGCCAATACAATAGGAATAAACGATAAAAAACTTATCCTATGGAACATAAATAATTTCTGGGATGGGCTTCTAACTTTCTTTCACGATCTTGAAGAAAAGAAAGTAGTAAATAAGCCTTTCTGTCAGCTCATGAAAGTAGTAAATTCATTTGAAGAACTTATAGAAAACCTATAAGCCTTGCCCAAACATTAATTATTAATAAAATTTCATATTCACAAGTCTATAACATATAAAGTTTACAGACACATCAATAGGAAAAAACATGCGGAAAATTATTGGTATAGGAGAAACCATCATGGACATAATCTTTAAGAATGGTCAGCCAACAGCTGCTGTTCCTGGAGGTTCGGTATTTAATGGACTAATTTCATTAGGTCGACTTGGACAAAAAGTAACGATGATAACTGAAACAGGAAACGACAAGGTTGGGGAAAAAATAAAGGAGTTCATGGTGGAAAATGGTATAGAGACCGATGGCGTATGTGTATACGAAGATGGAAGGACAGCTATTTCATTAGCATGGCTCAACGACAGAAATGATGCTGAATACTCTTTCTACAAAGATTACCCAAAGGCACGACTTGATGTAGAATGGCCAGAAATAAATAAGGATGATATTGTAATGATGGGGTCTTATTTCGTATTAAACCCAGTTTTACGCGATAAGGTTAAAGAATTTTTGGACTACGCTAAAGATCGAGGAGCTTTGATCTATTATGATATAAATTTCCGTTCGAGCCACAAAGACGAGGCTTTACGTCTTTACCCTACAATATTAGAAAATTTCGAATATGCAGATATAGTACGTGGTTCTACTGAGGATTTCGAAAATATGTTCGACATGAAAGATCCATCTGAGGTTTATGAAAACAAGGTTAGCTTTTATTGCAAAACCATGATTTGTACCGATGCAGATGGGGATATTATGCTAATCAGTCCAGAAGTAAAAAAGACGTATCCTGTAGAAAAGATACAGACAGTAAGTACAATAGGTGCTGGTGATAACTTTAACGCAGGTGTTGTATATGGTCTCATGAATAATAAGATTCGTAAGGATGACATCAATAACGTTTCTGAAAACACATGGGATAATATCATTAGCATGGGACAGAAGTTAGCTATCAACGTATGCCAAAGTTTCAACAATTCAATAAGTAAAGAACTGGCAAACGAAATAAAAGCTAAAAAATAAATTTCAAGTTCTAAACAAAAATAGAATATAGTACTTTTCTGTCTTCTAAGTCATTTTTTATGATTGTCAAAACTAAGAAAAAAGTATCAAAAGAAGAGGCACTCTTAAAACTATCCTCCCTTTGTGCAGCAGCAGAATATTGCGAATCGGACCTAAGAAAGAAGATGCAAAAATGGGATATGCCAGAAGGAGCCGAGGATGAAGTTATCCAACAGCTTGTTAAGGAGCATTTTTTGGATGAAGAAAGATATGCAAGAGCTTTTGTTCGCGAAAAATTCAAATTCAACCGCTGGGGAAGGATAAAAATAAGCCTTGAACTGAAGCGCAAGGGAATTGGAAATTTCGTAATTGAAGATGCCTTAGAGGAGATTCCTGATGGCGATAACCTTGAGACAATAAAAACGCTTCTAAGTAATAAAAAGAAGATCACAAAGGGCAAGAATGATTACGACATAAGATGTAAACTTATTAGATTTGCCCTCTCAAGAGGTTTCTCAATGGACGAAATAGATAAAGTGATTGACTCTATATAGCTTGTTTTTTCGATGATAAAACAAGACATATAGAAAAATAATAGTGCCTAGAATTACTATAAAATCTAGTAGTTCTAGGCTTTTCTTAAAAAAATATATATTCACTCATCTTCTCCCACAACATACTTAATATTTCTGACAAGTCCTTCATACTTTGCCCTCTTTACTGCAGAGCCCTTAAATAACGCTCTATATTGCTCTACAGAGAGACTTTTCCAATCAGATGGTCGCATACTTAAGAACTCGTCAGACGGCTTGAATTCGACAATATTTGTGGGTCTTGCGAAGTTATTATAAGGACAGGCGAGCTGACAACGGTCACACCCATAAATATATTTAGAATTAAATGAAGAACTATCGTTAAAAGAGCTAACCGATTTGGCAAAAAGACCTGACGAATTAGATAAAAATTGAGAATCAAATGAAAAATCACCTCTGTGCTCAATAGTAAGATAGCTAAGACACTTATTTGCATCAAGTGAATATGGAGATAATGCCTTTCCAGGACATGCTTCGATACAACGAGAACAATTACCACATCTTGATGGCATAGGAGAATCATAAGACAATTCCAAGTCTGTAATTAATTCAGCCAAGAAAAAGAAAGACCCAGCATGAGGAATTATTAGGTTTGTATTCTTTCCTATCCACCCTAATCCAGCTTTAGCAGCCCAATATCTGTCAAGCATAGGTACAGTATCAACACAAAGTTTAAATGTCGGTATATTCTCTTCTACTTTATCACCATAAAACGTATCGTTTATACGACATACTAATTCCTTAAGTTTAGCCTTGATTACTTCATGGTAGTCTTTACCATAGGCATAATATGCAAACTGATATTGTTCGGTAGATAGCTTTTTTTCAGGATAATAATTAAGAGCTAATGAAATGATGCTCTTAGCACCAGGCATCAAGAGTGTTGGATCAAGACGTTTTTCCAAATTATTCTCCAAATAGGCCATATCTGCTTGTTTGCCTTCAGCAATCCAATGGCGGTAGGCGTCAGCAACGTCTTTTTCCACCGCCTCAGCTTTGGATATACCTACAGCAGAAAAGCCGAGAGCTAATGCCTCGGCTTTGATAAAATCTGATATGTTATTTAATTCATTTCTCATTTAAGATGTCTATTTCGATGAATATCCTCATCAAAAATCTTGAATTCATATCCCTGATCTCTCAACCACTCAAGAGATTGTGGAAGTGCAGTTTTGAGTTTATCTATACTCTTTAATGAATCATGGAATGTAATTATGGAACCATTTCTCGCATATTTTCTAACGTTTTCAAACACATCGTCAGCAGTCAAAAGACGAGAATAATCTCGAGTGACAAGATCCCACATTATAACTGTATAGTGTTTGCGCAGACGCAAATACTGTAAAGGCTTCATCCATCCATGAGGTGGACGAAAAAGATTCGTATGAATCAGTTTGTCAGCCTTATTCGCATTCCACAAATATTGCCAACTCCAAACTTTTAAGCCACCAATATGATTGAACGTGTGATTACCAAGTCTATGCCCTTTTGATTTTATAAGTTCAAAAAGTTCCGGATATTTACGCACGTTGTCGCCAACCATAAAAAATGTAGCCTTAACATTATACTTTTCGAGTGTTTCGATGAGCCAAGGAGTGGATTCCGGTATAGGTCCATCATCGAAAGTAATATAAACGGCTTTTTCCTTTGGATTCATTCTCCATATAGCACTTGGATAAAGCCATCGCAGCCATTTGCTTGGTTGTTCTATAAACATAAAGTAAAATCCTATAAGAGGAAAATCCACCCCATTGTTCATTATGAAATGACACAAAGGGGTGGATATAATATTATCTTGGGTCTATTCCTGCATAAGTACACTTAACAATAAATGCATTATACAAACTGTCTAATGTCTTATCAAGTTCTGATGCGGTTTTTGCATAACTCTTGAATTCAGAACCCTGTTCTCCAACTAAAGAATAAGTCTTCTGAATAGTATAGAGAATGCTTAGCTCTTGACCACAATCCTTGACCTCAGCCTTAAACCTATTCTCAGGAAGAGAGATATACCAGTTAATGTATTCACAAGAACGCTTTATCAACTGTTCCATGATTATATTAGCCTTGTCAAATTTCTTAGCGGCAATATAAGCTCCAGCCAAGTCAAGAGATCCACTATTTACATTATGAGGTATATTATAAGAAGGAATTTCCTTCTCACATTTCTCTACAACCTTCAAAGCCGAATCTATTTTACCTTCTGTAACAAGATTGGTAGCAAGTGCAGCAAACCAACGACGGTGTGTATAACACATACGTTCAGTCGTTTCATCTATGTAGAGTCCTGGTTGTGACAAATTACCATAATGGAACTTGTGCATCATGTTCTCATACTGCTTATCTACGTCTACAATAGTTTCCATAAATGGCTTATTATTTTCGAACGTATATGGAGTGATGCGCCATGCAATACCTTCAAGAATGAAGTGACGATAGAGATTTGCATAATTGCTTGCTCCTACTGTTGTTGACATATATAGAGGACGTGAGAAATTACTCTGTCCTATCATCTCAAGAAGCATCATGAAACTCTTTGTAATTCGTGACTGTCCCTTAAGACTAATATCCATATAGTCAGGAATAGAATCGTTGAATATCTTCATTCCAGAACGACGTACAGCATCCTTATCAACCTTCACATAAAGTGTATCTGAAGGAAGACAACTTGGGATAGAAGCTACGAAATCCTTATAATCAGGATCAATACCTTCTTTAAGAACGAACTTCTTAATAGCATTCGTTAATTCGAATGGATCTTCTCCCCAGATCTTACGAGCAGCTTCTGGTTCTTCCTTGTAAATCTGCTTGACAAGTTCCTTAAGACGAATTGAACCTCCATCGATATTAACAGTAGGATTAACATCAATCATCTCATGACTACCAGAAACATACTGCAAGCGGTTCCAAGAGATTGGAAGAGAACTTGATTGGCCATCACCTTCAAAAGCTGGGCGTTTCATCTGATCGATGTACCAATCTGTTTGGAGATAAGAAAGGTTACATACACGAACATCTGTACGATTACCTTCTGTATCCTGATTATACCATAGAGGGAATGTATCATTATCTCCATTAGTAAAGATAACTCCATCATGTGGTATAGTCTCCAAGTAGTTAAGTCCGAAATCACGACATACATAACGGCCTGAGCGGTCATGATCATCCCATGTCTGACTTACCATCTGAAGTGGTACTGCCAATGCAGGAATAAAAGAAATCACACCGGCAGCTATTGCCGCCATGCGCTTATTAGTCTTCTCACCAAGGAATTGCTCAAGCCAAGTATAGATAGCTGTAATACCGAGTCCACACCACATAGCAAAGGCATAGAATGAACCTGCATAAGCGTAATCTCGCTCACGTGGCTGTGAAGGTGTCTGATTCAAGTATATAACAATAGCAATACCTGTCATAAAGAAGAGGAAGAATACTACCCAGAACTGCTGGATGCCTTTCTGTCCACGTCCGAACGCCTGCCAGAAGAATCCGATAAGACCAAGGATAAGTGGGAGGCAATAGAATACGTTATGACCTTTATTTTCCTTAAGTTCAGTAGGAAGAAGATCCTGATCACCAAGCATCATGTTATCAATAAACGAGAAACCTGTTAACCAGTTACCGTGCTCAAGCTCTCCAAGTCCTTGCTTATCGTTCTGACGTCCTGCAAAATTCCACATAAAGTAACGCCAATACATGAAATTCAACTGGTATGAGAAGAAGAAACGCATATTGTCAATTTGAGTAGGAATCTGAACCTGACGAGTACCCATAGTTGGAATGTTGTAATCTACGGTCTTACCAGTAACACCTCCAAGCCATTGTATATAATTTGCTTTATGGTCCTCATCATATATACGTGGGAAAAGCATACATTGGTTGAATGGGTAAACAATAGATATCTTCTCACGAATCTTAACATATTCATCCTTTTCATCTGCAGAAGACTTCTCCTTACGCTGATAAACAGGTGCACCCTTCTTTTGCTCGAAAACAAGATCGCCATTATTTCCAATTACAACATTTGGCTCAGAAGCATATGTCTGTCCCCAAAATAGAGGGCGCTCACCATACTGCTCACGACCAAGATACTCACCAAGAGTAAATACATCTTCTGGAGAGTTCTGATCCATAGGAGGGTTAGCAGTAGAACGAATGACTATGATGGCATAAGATGAATATCCAATAGTCATCAAAGTCATACAAAGAATTGATGTATTTAGGAATCGAGCTGAAGCTGCTTTCTTATACAGCAAATATGCGAGTCCAGCAAGAACAATAATTCCAATAAATACGCATGTAAATCCATGTCCATAGAATGGAATACCTAAAAGAGCAGTACTTGCCAAGAAAGCAATATACATTTTCTTTTTGTCCTTAGCCTGAGCTGTAACGTAAAGTGACCAAATAAGACATGCTGCCAAAATTACAAGGTAAATATACAGACCTGTATTGTATGGCATTCCTAAAGTATTAACGAATAACAGTTCAAACCATCCGCCAATCTTAACAATACCAGGCACCACTCCGTATAGTACAGCTGCTACTAACACACCCGACAAGGCGAGCACAGCTAAAGAGCCTTTTCCAGTTGGGTTCTTGGACATCTTGTAATAGTATACAAGAACTATTGCAGGAATACATAGGAGGTTGAGCAGGTGGACACCAATACTAAGTCCTACAAGATAAGCTATGAAAACTATCCAACGGTCAGAACTTGGGTCATGTGCATTATCCTCCCATTTGAGAATAAGCCAGAACACAAGTGCTGTAAAGAAACTTGAAAAAGCGTAAACCTCACCTTCTACAGCTGAGAACCAGAATGTGTCACTCCAAGTGTAGATGAGTGAACCAGCAATTCCAGAAGCCATGATAGCAATAAGTTTACCTGTAGAAACTTCTTCGTTGTCTTCACAAATCAACTTCTTTGCCAAGTGTGTAACACTCCAGAAAAGGAACAAAATACAGCCTGCAGATAGCAAAGCTGACATAGTGTTTATCATCTTAGCAACTTGAGTGGAATCACTTGCAAAGTGGCTAAAAAGATTTCCAACAAGCATAAAAAATGGTGCGCCAGGTGGGTGTCCTACCTCCAGCTTAGTAGCTGTAGAGATAAATTCTGGACAATCCCAAAAGCTTGCAGTAGGCTCAATAGTAGAGCAATACGTGAAAGCGGCAACCACAAAAACGATCCAACCAACAAGGTTGTTCACAATTTTGTAAGTCTTCATCAGGTTTGAATATGATTTTTAAGTTATTAATAATTCATGTTAATTACTTCGAACGAAGACAGACCTCCATTCGAAGAATAAAAAACTTCCCTCACTTTTTCATCAACACATATTATTTTTTTACATAGTAGTAAACGGTTTGTAAAGCTAATACAAGCCTTACAAACCGCAAATATACGACTTTATTTACTTCTTTTTGCGTGATTTAAACTTTTTTGTCTTTCCTTTAGACTTTTTAGCATCTCCATTAGTAAAACCTTTGTAGAATGCTACAGTTTGAGTATCATCAGGTGTTATTTTTTCAACTAATTCATAATCTAACTGCTTACGATATAAATTAGCTGATGCAACTTTTATCTTTAACGAGTCTCCAAGAGTAAAAGTATGATGAGTCTTTCTACCTACAAGACGGAAGTTACGATCGTCATAATCAAATCCTTCCTCTCCAAGGAATCTTACGGCAATAAAGCCCTCACATTTATTCTCATCAATCTCAGCATATATACCATATTCAGTCACTCCACTAATCTTAGCTTCGAATTCCTGTCCAATCTTATCAGACATAAATTCTACCTGCTTATATTTTATGCTTGCACGTTCAGCAGCAGCAGCCAACTGCTCCATACTGCTACTATGTTCGCATAATGCCTCATACTTCTTTTGACTAGCACTCTTTCCTCCTTCTTCATATCGAGTGAGAAGACGATGAACCATAGTGTCCGGATAGCGTCTGATTGGCGATGTGAAATGGGTATAATAGTCGAAAGCAAGACCATAGTGGCCAATATTATATGTAGAATATCGAGCTTTTTGCATCGCGCGTATGCTTACATTCTCCACGAGTTCTTCAGCCTTATTACCCTTCATATCAGAAAGGAATTTATTGAGACTCTTTGCTACATCAATCTTTGAACCCTCAGTCTTTATCATGTGTCCAAGCTTTGCTGCAAGCTGAGCAAGGTTCTCAAGTTTATTTTGATCTGGCAAATCATGTATTCGATAAGGCAAGACTTTAGCCTCTCCATTCTTCTTGTTCTTTCCTACGCTCTCAGCCACAATTCTATTAGCGAGAAGCATAAATTCCTCAACCAATTTGTTGGCATCTTTTGAACGTTTGAAATATACACTCAGAGGCTTACCCTTCTCATCTATATCGAAACGTACTTCTTCACGATCGAAATTAATAGCTCCCTTCTTGAAACGAGCCTCTCGAAGTTTCTTAGCCAGTCGGTTTAACGTTATAAGTTCTTGAGCATAAGTCTCAGCATCTGGTTGGACGGTATTTTCATCTACCTCTTGAGCAAGGATAGGTTCTGTAGGCTTTTCCTTTCCTTCTGCTATAAGTTGACACTCCGTAGCTTCATTATGTGCTTCAAGGACAGCCTGAACCTCTTCGTATGTGAATCTGCGGTCACTCTTAATGACCGTATGCTTAATACGGTAATTGAGTACCTCGGCATCTTCATTTAATTCAAAAATGGCAGAATATGTAAGTTTCTCTTCATTTGGTCGAAGAGAGCAAATGAAATTACAGAGTCGCTCAGGAAGCATAGGTATGGTTCTATCCACAAGATATATAGATGTGGCACGCTGCTGGGCCTCCTGGTCAATAACAGATCCTTCAAGAACGTAATGGCTAACATCCGCAATATGAACTCCAACCTCCCAAACGCCATCTTTTATTTTTTTCAAAGATATTGCATCATCGAAGTCCTTTGCATCACGTGGGTCAATAGTAAAAGTTAGAGTATTTCTAAAATCCTCACGCTTAGCAATTTCCTCTGGGGTAATGCCAGGTTCCAGTTTCTCTGCAGCCTCCTCAACCTCCTTAGGATAAGAATATGGCAGTCCATACTCAGCAAGTATAGCATGCATCTCAGTATTGTTATCTCCACTTTTTCCAAGTACCTCGATAACCTCACCAATAGGATTACGCGCATCTTCAGGCCAATCTACAACACGAACAGCAACTTTCTCTCCATTCTTTCCGCCTTTAAGTTTATCCTTATGTATGGCAATATCATGTAAGAGACTTGCATTAGGTGTAAGCAGGTAAGCCCTTTCGCCTTGAACTTGCAAAGTGCCCACCCAAACCTTGTCACTTCTTTGGATTATCTTTGTTACAGCACCATGTAACTTACTACTACCCTTACGCTTTGCAAAAAGAGTAACGGCAACTCGGTCACCTGGTAAAGCATGCATAGTATCCTCATCATAAACAGAAATTCCACGACCATCATCTGTATCTACAAAATTTCTTCCTCCAGCTGTTCTGCTGAATGTTCCCTCCATATTATGCATCTTGGCATCGTATGAAAACTCGCCATCTAAATTTCTTGTAATAACTCCCTGTTCCAATAGCTCATTAAGGATATCAACACATAGCATTCTCAAAGGGTGACTTGTCAATCCCAAAGTGCTAAAAAATTTCTTAAGCGTAAATGATTCACCAGGGTTCTTGGAAAGGAAAGCAGTTACCATTCCCTGCAATTCTTTCTTATTAATTTTGGATTTGGATATACCTTTTTTCTTTCCCATAATAAACGTTTTATTAAATTTTGTATAAAAATAATACATTTTGATGAGATAAGATGCTAACTTTTCGTTAAATAGTTGAAAAATGAGTATTTTGTAGTATCTTTGTCGCCAAATTTGCCAAATAAATGAATATATTGATAACTGGTGCAAGTGGCTTCATAGGCAGTTTTTTGTGTGAAGAAGCCCTTAACCGCAACATGGAAGTATGGGCCGGAATGCGTGCTCACTCCAGCAAAAAATATCTTCAAGATAACCGTCTGCATTTTGTCACCCTAGATATGACAAATACAGAAACCCTAAATTCTCAGCTATCTGATTTTAAAACTAAAAAAGGTAAATGGGATGTCATAATTCATGCTGGTGGTGCTACCAAATGTCTGCATAGCAAGGATTTCTACAAGAATAACCTTGAGTGCACACGTAACCTCGTGGAGACACTCATTCAGCTTGACATGATTCCAAAGCAGTTCATATATATTAGTAGCCTAAGCGTTCAAGGTCCTTGTCGTGAAGAGATGGTTTCTAAGCATGAGATAAATGTTCCAGAAGGTATCAGCATAGATAAGAATTTCATAGACACATATACCATTAAAGAGTCCGTCTATGAACCTATCTTGTCAAGCGATACTCCACAACCTAACACAGCCTATGGCGAGAGCAAGGTACTTAGCGAGAAATATCTTTCAGAAAGTGGAATAAATTACACAATCTTCCGTCCTACTGGAGTCTATGGTCCTCGCGAAAAAGACTATTTCCTCATGGCAAAGAGCATAAAACAGCATTTCGACTCTGCAGTAGGATTCAAACCTCAGGAAATCACTTTCATTTATGTACGCGATCTCGTTAATGCCATCCTTTCTGCCATCGGAAAAGATGTAAATGGCAAGACATATAACGTAAGCGACGGATACGTATATAACAGCCGCGCTTTCAGCGATCTACTACAAAGGGAAATGGGTGTTAAGAGAGTCATCCACATAACATTCCCGCTATGGTTCTTAAAGATCGTATGTAACATTTCAGAAGCCATATCACATGTAACTGGAAAGATGAGTGCTCTTAATAGCGACAAATATAATATTCTAAAACAACGTAACTGGCAATGCGACATTACACCTCTCCAGAAGGACCTCGGTTTCACCCCTAAATGGAATCTTGAACGTGGTGTAGCAGAAGCTGTAGAGTGGTATAAAAAAGAAGGTTGGATTTAGCATTCTGCTTTTCTATACATTACAATTCTAAGACAATATTAACTGACATTTAAGGACTATTTCAAAAAAAATCTAGAGTCAGGGTCATGGAGCATAGAGATAATTACATTTATCTATATGATTTATACCACGATTCT
>JAILIJ010000303.1 GCA_024695315.1 Bacteroidaceae bacterium | reverse complement strand
GGCTATAACTCTTGGGGAATGGACCAGGACAATGTAATTATCGCTCCATATACATGTGTTATAGCCTTTAGATTTCAAAACTCCAACGATGCGAAGTGGGATAGACTTGAAACGAATATTTCGTCCTATAGGATCGATACCATCACCGAATAGTTCGTCTACAATAGTTTTGCCAACTACGCATACTTTAGCACTTTTCTTTATATCTTCTTCGGTAAAGCATTCTCCTTCTTCTATGGTCCATTGTTTGATGTCTAGATATTCTGGACTTTCCCCGTAGATAGTAGTGTTGGTATTGTTGTTGCCATATATGACTTGTCCGCTTGCACTTACCTCAGGTGACACGTTTGTAACGAATTTCTTTTCTGCTAGTATTCTAGTATAGTCTGCCATTTTTAGAGTTTGCATACTTGAAGGATCTTGTCTTACTCCACCGCGCATGTCAGCCCCCGGGCGGATAGTTAATAGGTTTGTTCCCATTGTAGACAGTTCCTTACGGATACTTTCCTTTGATCCCTGTCCAATACTCATCATAATGATGACAGCTGCCACACCGATGATTATACCGAGCATACTTAGAAAAGAACGCATCTTATTATTGATAACTGCGTTAAAGCTGACTTTTATGAGATTTAATATGTTCATGATTTGTCCTAATTTGTATAATAGCAATAAATACTCAATGTTGAATCATCAGTCGTCTTGAGGTTTTGGAAGTGCTGCAAGTGCCTCGGCTGCTGATTTGATATTTGTATTTATAGTATCTTCTCGAATCTTACCATCTCGCAAGTTGATGTTTCGACTTGAATATTCTGCAATTTCAGGATTATGTGTTACAAATATTATTGTTCGTCCTTCTGCATGTAGTTTTTGAAATAGTACAAGCATCTCGAAAGATGTTCGAGTGTCAAGATTACCTGTAGCCTCGTCAGCAAGGATTACAGCCGGATTGTTGACTAGTGCACGAGCAATAGCTACGCGTTGCATTTGTCCACCTGACATTTGGTTTGATTTATGATCGAGACGATCGCCTAGACCAACTTGTTTGAGTGCATTTATTGCTGCCTCACGACGTTGTGATGCGTTGTAGTTATTGTTGTACATGAGTGGTAGTTCTACGTTTTCTACAGCTGTAGTCTTTGCCAAAAGATTATAGTTTTGAAAAACAAATCCAATCTTTCTGTTACGCAGTTTTGCTCTTTGATTCTTGGTCATTTTCCTTACTGGTGTACCGTCGAGGAAATATTCACCTGAGGTAGGAGTGTCAAGGCAGCCGAGCTGATTTAGAAGTGTAGATTTGCCAGAACCTGATGTTCCTTGTATGGTGACAAATTCCCCTTCATATATTTTGAATGATACTCCACGTAAAGCCTTAACGGTTTCTGATCCGACTTGAAAGTAGCGTTTTACATCTTGGAGCTCAATAACAACTTTTCTTTTATCTTCTTCCATATATAAGTCTGGATTTAGAAAATGTAACTTTATTTCTTCTTATTTCCTGGTTTAGGCATGAATGGGTTAGAAGTAGTTTCTTCAGACTCATTTTCGTTGCTATTTGTATTTATGCTGAAGTCTGTAAGAACTTTTGCGCCATCGCTAATTCCAGAAAGAATTTCAGTATAAGTGCCGTTTGTGGTACCTATGTTTACAGGATGTGCCTTGAACACATTTCTTTCGAGAGTCCAAACTATATTTTTTCCTTTTGCAGATTCTATAGACTGCCCGTCTGTGAGTAATGCTTCATTAGGAGTGAATCGTAAAGCTTTATTAGGTACGGCGAGTATATTGTTCTTTTCGAGTGTGAAGATTGTCACACTTGCAGTAAGGCCAGGCTTGAGTTTAAGATCATCATTTGGTGCAGAAATTACCACTTCGTATGTTACGACATTAGACTCAGTTGTAGCTTCCTGTCTTACCTGTGTTACTTTTCCTTCAAATGTGTCGTCAGGATATGCGTCTACAGTAAATGAAACACGTTGTCCTTCTTTTACGCCGCCTATGTCAGCCTCGTCAATATCGGCTATAACTCTCATGTCTGTTAGGTCTTGAGCGATAATGAAGAGGGTAGGAGTTGTCATAGATGCAGCTACAGTTTGTCCTTCCTCAACTTCTTTTGATAGTACAACACCATCTATTGGAGCTGTAATTGTAGCATATCCAAGGTTTGTCTGAGCCTTTGTTACGGTTTGTTGCTGTACCTTTACGGTCTGTTGTGCCTTATCAAATGACAGTTTTGCACTTTCAAAGTCATTTGCACTTACAAGTCCCTTGTCGTAAAGTGTTTTGTATCTGTTGTAGTTGGCTTTTTGATAAGTGAGTTCAGATTGAGCATTTGATAAATTGCTTTGTGCGCTCGCAAGTTCTGAAAGAAGATTTGTTTTATCAAGTTCAGCTATAACCTGACCTTTCTTGACTTCAGAATTATAGTCTACATATATCTTATCAATAATACCACTAACTTGTGTACCTACTTCTACTTTTGTAACAGGTTCTATGGTACCTGTAGCAGTAATACTTGTACAGATATTTGTCTTTGATACGGTGGCTGTTGAATAAGATACTTTTGGGTCAGAATTGCATGATGAAATAGCTGCAGCCACGACTATAAATGCAAGTATATTTTTAGTTTTCATAAACAAAATTATATTATAATGTGTATTTTACTTTAATTAAAGAGTTATTTTTTCTCCTTCGTAGAATTTTAGTAAAGCGATATTGAGTAATGCTGTATATTTAGTTTGCAGCAAAGCTTGCTGGGCTTGGAGGAGATTATTTTTGCCCGTGGTCAGTTCTACAATATTCTTGAGTCCAAGATTAAACTGTTCGCTTACTAAATCGTAGCTCTCTTGCATGCTTTCCTCATTTTTCTTGGCGTAGACGTATTGCTGTTGAGAATTAGATGCATTGAGATAGTAATTTTCTACAGTAGAATAAAGCTGTTTTTGAGCGTCTTGAAGTTGAAGTTCATTATTCAGTTTCGTATATTTTGCTTTACGAATGTTTGTTCTTGTGGAAAGATTATCAAAAATAGGAACAGACAAAGTTAATCCGATTGAATTGTTTAGATTAGTTTTTAGCTGTTGCCCGAAATTTTTGTCTGATCCACTAGAATTGCTTGTACCTATTCCTGCACTTAAAGATAGGGTAGGCATGTAACCTGTACGTGAAGACTTTAAGGCAAGTTCTGACATTTCTATATTTAGTTTACTTGACTTAATCTCTGGTCTATTTTCAACTGCTGCATTATAAACGTCATTTTTATTAGGAATAGGATTGAGAATTTTTGAATCGTCAACCGATGGGATTACGACATCAAAGTCCTCGTCGTTATGTATTTCAAGAAGCTGTTTTAATTGTAGTTTATAATTTGCTAACTGGCTTTGAGCTTGTACTAAAGAGTATTGGTCTTGAGCAACTTGTGCTTCTAGCTGTACCTTGTCTACCTTTGCCAAACTTCCAACTTCTACCATAGTATTTGCACGTTCCACTTGTAGCTGAGATGCTTTAACTATTTCTTCATTAACCTTTACTGCTTCATTTTCATAAAGTATCTGAATGTATAGTTGAGCAATCTGTTCTTGGATGTTATTTGCTTCTTGTTCAACATCGAGTTCTGAAGCCTCTTCACTAATCTTGTTTTGTTTTATAGTAAGACGGTTTTTATTACCGTTCCATACAGTCCAGTTAGCGTTTATACCGTACGAACCGTTATAGGTTACCGTACCGGAGTTTGTTGTCATAGTACCATTTTCAAGTGTTACCGTTGATTCGGCGTATGGTCGATAACTGACATTTTGATTTGTACTAAATGAAATCGAAGGGAAAAGAGCTGAGCGACTCTGCAATACGTCTTCGTGTTTCTGCTGATTCGTGATTTGTTTTTGTTTAAGAGATATGTTATTCTCTAAAGCGTAATCTATGCATTGCTGGAGTGTCCATTGTTTTTGTGCGAATGTAAAATTTTCACTAAGCAATAGCAAGTATAATGCTGTGAAAAAATGTTTTTTTCTCATATAATATCTTTTATTTACTGTCAATTAAATGAATTGTATGGTAATTGGATGTTCTTAAATCGGAAAAGTTTAGTTCCGATTATGTTAGTAAATGTTAAAAGTCTTAACGAGAAAAATACTGAGATGTAAAAAATATAAGTTTTAGATTTAAGTATAAAAAAGGAAAGCAGTCGAACTATAAGCCGGGTTCTGTGATTCAAAAATGAATTGTTTGTCATTTATCCAGTCTACGAGTCACCTCATAGCTCAAGCGTTCTACCCTCTGCCTCGGGCGGGCTACCCTCAAACGGACAGTTTACATGAACTTGCAGCTCCCAAGATGCACAGCCACATGTGTCACCACAGTGCTGGTGAGCTCTTACCTCACCTTCTCACCCTTACATGAATAAATCGTGCGGTTATTTTCTTCTGCATTACTCAACCCTTGCGGACTCCTTCTATATTAGGAAGTGGGATGCCCTATGCTGCCCGGACTTTCCTCTCGTATACCCATAAAGATATACCAGCGACAAACTGTCCGACTGCTTTCTTTAATGCAAAGGTACGATTTTTTTCTTTATAAATAAGTAATTTTATTAGAAAATGTATGATTCTATATGTTAAATTCTTTGTGTATTTATATGTGTATTCATGTAGATAGTTTGTGTTTTATGAATTATAAATTTAGATGTAGATATATATTTTTTTTGAAGAATTTAAGATTAAGTAAAAGGGTAGTAAAATGGACGAATAAATTTGTTTGTGATATTTTTTCGATTCAAATA
>JAILIJ010000263.1 GCA_024695315.1 Bacteroidaceae bacterium | reverse complement strand
GCACCTGTGCTGACAAGTACATCAAAATGATAGTCTCCAGATACAACAAGAGAAGAATTATCTATATCATCGTCATCATCAGAACATGACGCAAATCCTGCACAAAGTGCAAATGCCGCAAATGAGGCAGCAAAAAACTTTAATCTTTTCATTTTTTCTTTTATTAATACAATTAATGTTTTTTAGAATATGTTTCAACTATATATCATATATGCCCGAGATAATTATAGACCAAGATACAGTCTAAATTTAGCCATAAAACTACGGCCAGGTTTCTGCAACTTAAAATTATCGTAGCACAAAGTATCAAAGATATTATCACATGAAAGTGTCAAATTATAACGCTCATGATTCCACGAATACGTGAGAGCTGCATTCTGAAGGTATTGCGATGGAATTCGTGCCTTAGAAGGCTTATATCCATAGGACTCCCATGTCAAATAGAACCAATGTGTATATTGGAAAGCATAGCTAAAGCGCAATTTATCATCTTTGGAGAAAAGCTCATCCTTCATAAGGATAAGTTCCGTATTACCATACAACCAAGGTTTATTAGGAATGCGATTTTTATATGTGGCGCTCCTATTGCCATTATCAAGAAACTTTTCCATATCTCGGCTTTCTTGGTAGCTTGCATTTGCTATAAACTGTAGCCAACGGCCATGATTATACCGCACTTCACCCTCAAAACCGCGTGTTGTGACATCATTTATATTTTCGTATTGAGCCGTACCTTCTGCAGTATTGACTGTAAGATGAATATAATCCTGGGTAATTCGATAAAAAGCTCCTAACTCGTAATTTATAGAGTTGTCGCCTCCAAAATAGAAACTTCCAAACATCCCAAGATTGAAATTATGGCTCTGTTCAGGATCAAGAGCAAGATTGGCATATATAGTGGAGCCATTACCAAGAAGTTCTTTGGCTTCTGGAATTCTAACAGCATGTTCATAACTAAACTTTGCTGACAGACAATCCAAAAGACTATATCGTGAACCAAGGCCATAGCCCCAATTATTCGTCACAGAATGGTTTGGCACATCATCAGAATGAGTGGTAGAACTCATATAAGTCTGTTCCACATCTACACGAGTAACATAATCCTTTAGGAAAAAAGTATTTACCAGCTTTCCATCAATAAGATTCTGATCATAACTAATACCTATAATATGTTTCTCCAGTAGGTCATTTGACGGCAACAAAGTAACATCATACTCGTAGCTATCAAAATAATAGTCTTTTGCCGTATCATAAATCTTATTACCCATACGCGAAAGCATATAATTGAGAGTCAAAGTGTGCTGTTCATTAAGGTCATAGTTGAAATTTGCCCTAGCTATAGTAAGAGGGCGTTTATAATGACGATACTGGCGCAACTTACCATTTATCTCATTACGTGAAGTCTTCATATAATTGCCATTCCAATCATAACGCAGAAAAGCTGTATCTACTGTTACACTATGATCCCAAGTATGTGATAAGAGAAATAGGGCCGTTAAATCATCTGTTAGAAAATTTCGTTTCTTATATCTAACATGAATATTAAAGGCATCTTCTTTTCGCTCTGCCATACCGTAGACAATAGACTGAACAGTTCCTGTTTGAAGTTCTTTACGCATACTAGAATAGCTAGCGCCAACAAAGAACTGATCAGCCCAACTCTTATGCTCAACTCCTAAATCGACTTGTCCCATAGCTGAGAAATAGTCATCATGGAATCGCTTTCTACTTACCGTATCATACCTCGCCTTCAAATCGTCCCATACCTCAACATCATGAACCTTATAATTGTTTTTTGAGTAATCAACCTTAAATTGAGGGCGAAACAACAATCCGTGCTTGTTGAGTGAAAACTGAGAGTTGAAATCTGCCCTATACGTATTAAAACTTCCCGCACTCACAGAGGCATCTATAAATGACCTATGTCCTTTTTTTGTGACTATATTGATTGCGCCTCCCAAAGCATCGCCACCAAGATAAGCAGGAACGACGCCTTTATATATTTCCACACGATCAACAGAGTTTATAGGAAAACTACTTAAGGTCATTCCGTTACCTAACATAGAAAGAGGCACACCATCCACAAAATATCGGATAGAATTGCCAGTCATGCCATTTATGGATAAGCTATAATCAGACCCAAGTCCTCCTTCCGTGCGTATATTTACTCCAGAAGTTCGACTTATAAGATTAGTCAAGTCCGTCATAGAATTTACTTTGGACTTTACGTCAATAGCATTTACCGAATAAGCCCCTTCTTTAATCTGTTGCACCTTACTTTTCCCAAAGACCACTACAGGTCCCAATCCAAGTGAGTCATCCTTTATTTCCACATTCTTTTCTTCTACATTCTGACAATATTCACACATGCCAGCCTCAATAGCCATAGAATAAGACATAAATAGAAGAAAAGAAATAAATTTAAGATTATTTCCTTTTATCATTTACCTTCGCTATTAGTACTCGTTCATTCATTCTGTTAATTTGACGACAAAAATACTATATTTACTTATCATGTGCAATATTCCATATGTTAATAAATCATCAAATACCCTATTTTGAGTATCACCACAGTATTATTTGGGAATACTCTCCAACCACTATTCTTTGAATTTAAGAGTCATACTTACAAATATTGCACGTCCTGGATTTATCGTTGAGTAGTTACTATTCCAAAACGATGTGTCTCGCTTATTAAATATATTCTCCACCCCTACCCCAGGCTCTATAGTAACCTGAGATAGAAAAAACGAATGACGAGTAGTAAAATCCCATTGCTGATACTTTGGCGCATATCCATAAGTGCTACTATAACGTTCCCCCTGAATGTGCCCATTTATTGCCATATTAATATGGTAATTTCCCCACGAATGATCCCATGCAACATTCATACGAGCCACATTGCGTACACTTTTATCCGTAGGCGAAGTTGTAAACACGTATGTCTGAGTCTTAGAATCTAATGACATAGTCTCAGCTTCAGAATCTGTAAAAGTATAACCACCTCCAATACTTATGCCGATAGGCAGGACAAACTTTGCATTTAGACTAATTCCCTTTATTTTGGCATTATCAATATTGTCACGTTGACGTATAGTTGTCCATCCACTATTATATAAATCCGTTAAGCCTTCATCCATACCAATCTCTTCCTGTGTCATAGTACGATAATTTATCATATCACGTACCTTATTGAAGAAACCTGTGGCACTTACACTCATCCAACGATTACTATATTCAACATTTAGATTATAGAAATCATTCTTTTCTGGCCTAAGAGTCGTATTATTAAGCGTATAACGTCCACTTGTTTTTGCTTGGTCGGTAGCATAAAGTTGAGACAATGTAGGTGTACGATAGCCCCCTGCATAGCTGATACGCGCACGCAATCCACCAATACGATAGAAAAGAGCAACATTAGCCGTTGCATGAGATTCGAAATTATCATTATAAGTGTAACGCGCACCTACAACGCCCTCTAAACAAGGTAGAATTTCTAATTCATCCTGTGCAAAAACATTATAGGTATTTGTCGTAGAGAAATCAATATTATCACTTTCACTATCAAGTGTTTCTTGAATCAATTCGACACCTGCGGACAACTTGTTCCAAGAAGAAAGACGAAAAATTCCCTTTAACGTCTCATTTGTATAATGCGTACGCTTACGAGTCAGTTCATAATCTTCCTTTTCAGCAGTTTGCCAATAGTTATATTTAGATACGAAATTGTCAGAATAGACATCGAGATACACATGCGCATTTTTATTAAACTCATAACGCGCACCTCCTCCATACGTATACGATCTATGATGTAAATCATAGGTATAAGCACTCTTCTGTTTATATGTATAGCTATAAGTCTTATTCCCCTCTGAATCTGTAACTGTATTTTTACTTTGGGTAAAATAAGTTGCGGAACGTGGACGTTCTGTATTATAGTCGTACAAGTTACCACGAAGGTATACCGATAGCTTATCGGAGAAACGCCATTGCAAATTCTCACTTATATTATGGCTCATGAAACCAGTACTCATAGGACGTCCCGTAAGCTTCAATACAGCCTCAGTCTCCCCCGTCTCATTATTTATCTCAGTGAATTCCTGGTATTTATTTACTTGCCAATTATCAGCATGCTTATATCCATAAGATGTCTGAGATGAAAATTTTCCAGAATTAACATCTACATTTATATCTTCGTTGATTCTCCCCTTACTCGTCAAATGAGTATAATTTGAGACTTCCACAACATCCTTAGAATCATCAGTAATGATATTTATAACTCCGGCTATAGCATCACTTCCATACAACGCACTCGCAGCACCAGATAATACCTCTATACGTTTTATATTTGCAATACTTATCCTTTCCCATCGGTCATCGCCTACAACTTTCTTTCCGTTTTCAAGAATCAAAACGTAGTCATCACTTATACCATTAAAATTCACAAAAGTTCCCATACCATTTGTATGGGTAGTCACATTTGAAGTAAGTTTTACCAAAGCCTCCTGAAGATTAGTTACTTGAGCATCTCTAAGATCCTTGGCGTTTATTACCTTAACTGACACCGGAGCATTATTCGTTCTCCTATAAGTACCAGTACCTGTAACAACAACTTCGTTCATTATTCTCACAGAATCTAATGACATCCCCTGAGCACATACAAATAGACTTATACTTAATAAAGAACAAGTCAAGAGAGTTTTTCTACTCATTTATAATTTAGCACGTTTAAGTGAAAGGAATTATAACAGCATAAATGCCCTTCGACGATATAAGTATTGGATTTTACAAGCCACTCTACCCCCTGAGAGATGTACTTGATTTTTTATAGAGGCAGGTCTTCTGACTTTATCCTTGGCAAATAATCCTTCCCGAAATATTTCCAGTGGTTTAACTTATTTACCCCCAAAAAGGACTCACAGCAGCAGGGACTGTTCAGGTCTTTCACCTGATTCCCATTTTAATCAATTTCTCGAACCTCTTTCATATGCAAATATACATATTTTTCTATTACCAAACAAAGGATTATTAAATTAAAAAAAGACTTTCCGTATATAAAGCAAAAAGGGAGCCTATTTTTTCTTTTTTTTCAATAAAAAGCTACCCACATGATGAAGAGGAAATAATTTTGTGTAACTTTGCCGAAAAGTATAAAAAAAACAAGACATGACAAGAGCAATAATTACAGTAGTAGGAAAAGACACAGTTGGTATCATAGCTAAGGTTTGTACATACCTCGCAGATAACCAGATTAATATTCTCGACATTTCACAGACCATCGTTCAAGAATTTTTCAACATGATGATGATTGTAGACATGACAAAGTCTGTTAAACCTTTCGACTCAATCAACGAGGAACTCACTAAGATTGGAGCTGACACAGGTGTACAGGTGAAATGCCAGCTTGAGGACATCTTTAATAAGATGCATCGTATCTAAGTGAAAAAAATGAGTCAACCATACTAGTAAAAGACAAATCAGACTCAATAACTTAACATATTTCCAAAATAGAACTATTTTTCACTTGACAATATATGATTAATATTACCGAAGTGTTCGAGACAAACAAGATGATAGAACAAGAAAATCTTGATGTCAGAACAATAACAATGGGAATTAGCCTTCTCGACTGTGCAGACGAAAATCTTGATGTCACTTGCGAGAAGATTTACAATAAGATCACAGCACTTGCCAAGAATCTCGTAAAGACTGGTGAGGATATAGCTAAGGAATTTGGTGTACCTATCGTAAATAAACGAATAAGCATAACACCTATTTCGCTCGTAGGAGGAGCATGCTGCAAAATTCCTGGCGACTACGTACAAATTGCTAAGACTCTCGACAAGGCAGCTAAGGAAGTTGGTGTAAATTTCCTTGGCGGATACAGCGCCATCGTGAGCAAAGGAATGACAAAAAGCGACGAACTTCTCATACGTTCTATTCCTATGGCTTTGGCTTGTACAGAAAGAATATGCTCAAGCATAAATGTAGGTAGTACAAAAACCGGCATAAATATGGATGCTGTTCGCCTTATGGGGGACATTATCAAAGAAACTGCAGAACAGACTAAAGAGAACGATTCTCTCGGCTGCGCAAAACTTGTCGTACTTTGTAATGCTCCTGACGATAACCCATTCATGGCTGGGGCGTTCCACGGCGTAAGCGAAGCCGATGCCATCATCAACGTTGGCGTTAGCGGACCTGGAGTTGTGAAATACGCTCTCGAACAAATGGATAAGGCCGCGAAGGAAGACAAAGGTTGCGAAGCTAATTTCGAAACTCTATGCGAAACAATCAAGAAGACTGCTTTCAAGATAACACGCGTTGGACAACTCGTAGCCCAGGAAGCTAGTGCACGTCTTAACATACCTTTCGGAATTATAGATCTCTCACTCGCCCCTACTCCTGCAATAGGAGACTCCGTAGCAGACATCCTAAAATGTATCGGAGTTGAACATCCTGGAGCACCAGGAACAACAGCAGCCTTAGCCCTACTTAATGACCAAGTCAAAAAAGGTGGAGTCATGGCAAGTTCATACGTAGGAGGACTATCTGGAGCATTTATTCCGGTAAGCGAAGACCAAGGCATGATTGATGCTGTGGAGGCAGGAGCACTTACAATAGAGAAACTGGAAGCTATGACATGTGTCTGCTCTGTAGGACTCGACATGATAGCAATACCAGGCAACACACCTGCCACAACCATAGCAGGTATCATTGCAGACGAAAGTGCTATCGGAATGATAAACCAGAAAACAACAGCCGTAAGAATAATCCCTGTTGTGGGAAAGAATATTGGAGACACGGTAGAATTTGGAGGACTTTTAGGTTATGCTCCAATCATGCCAGTCAACAAATTCTCAAGCGAACGCTTCGTAAATCGCGGTGGACGTATTCCTGCACCTATACATAGTTTCAAAAACTAATTCATTATGAAAAAAATTGTTTGGAATAATAAATTCAAAGCCGTTATCGGACTTTGTATACTTATGCTTTCAATATTTGTATCATCATGTTCCGATGATGATGACAATTCTGGTTCCTACCCTCGTCTTAGAATGGATTTCTATGACATTATTGTCGGTAAAGACAGCATGGTATCAAGTATCATACTTGACAACGGTAAAGAATATATTATTTCAAACAAAGGTCAATTTCAAAGTTCTGTATGCGACACGACTATTCGATGCTATGGTTCCTTGGAAATTTCCGAAGATAGCTTATACGCCCAAATTTATACTATAGCCAACGTCAACTGTTTTTCGCCTTCTGTTGCCGCAAATTACAATCCTATAGTATTTCAAAAGGAACAATTTCCTGTTGAGCTAGTATCTATCTACAAGGCTCGTTCTTACATAAACGTAATAGTCAAAACCAAGGGAGCTGGTAACGTTGAACATGCCCTGGACTTCATTAAAGATAGTATGGTACTATGCAACGGGCACAAAACTCTTTACCTAAAACTCCTACATTGGCGCCCAGAAGAAGAAATAGAAGCCTATTCCACAAATAACTACATGAGTCTGCCATTAGGAACATCTTTCTATCACCCTTTAGAAGATTTCGATTCTGTCGATATTACGATCAATACATACGACGGTATCAAGAAATACAAATTTGCAAGGTAAATTCCTTTTTTATTTGACTATAGTCTAACTCATGGACAAATGTATCTGTATGCAGAAATATTTGTCTAGGATAGTTATTCTCCTTTTCTTTCAATTACAGTCCTCACAAACAAAAAAAAGCCCCTGTATGCTACAGAAGGCTTTCTGGGACATATGGGTTAAAATGAATTAGCAGGAATGTTATTTTCTATAAATGAACATATATTCACCAAAGAAAGTATAAACTTTCTATTTCTGGGATATGGATGAACAAGAAAAAACCAATAAATTAATGAACATTTTTTATGGGCAAGGACAAACTCTTTTGCCTATTTTAGTTAGGAAAGAACAAACTAAAAAATATATTTAACAAGAAAAATCAATATTGTTCTAGTTTTTCAACGCTACAAAGGTATAGAGATTTATATTTTTTCAATGTCTCAATATCATGATGCATGTCTCCAAATAGACGTAAATGCAAGAAATGAGACAAAATGCAGCTTTTTGAGACACTATTAACCTATAGATATTGTTAAATCAATCAATAAATACACAAATACTCTTTATTAACTTAATATTCCTCCACTATTTCGAGCATAAAATTTTGTACCCATTTGCTTAGTCATTTAACATTCCAGAATCTTAAAATATAAATAAGGCACGATAACAATCAATATAAATGATTATTACCATGCCTATAAAATGTAGTCTATTTAAAAAAATTGACCCTCCTATGAACCAATCACGGGAGGAGTCCAGAATGAATGAATATAAAATGAACAAAACGTTTTTAGGTTATTTTCCTAAAAATCTCTGCAAAGGTAAGCTTTTTGTAAATATAAACTCCAACATTTACTATATTTTTTATCATCACCTTTCATTTTCTTAACAATTATTAATTTTAATCATCATTTATTAAGGAAAAAAGTCACATTTTTCATAATTCATAATAAAAATCCCGGCAATTCTATAAATAATTAAGTTTGTAACACCAAAAACAAACAAATTATAACGTGCTCATAGTACTAAACACCTCAATTAGTCAAATAGGGAAAGAACTTTAATTATAACTTATAAACTAAAACAACTGACCATAAAAAAATGATGTTGCTTGCTTTACATAACTTCAGGTAATTAAAAATGGTAATATAAAAAAACAGGCCCCATTACTAAAAAACAGAAAAGCAATAAACATTATAATCGTATTACGAACGACCTTATCATAAAAAACAAAAAAAGCGCGTCAAAATTGACGTACTTTTCTACCCCACCTCCTTCGGCAACGCTTCGTATTCCCTTCGAAACAGCTTCGTATTCCATTGCTGATGAGCATCGATTTTTTATGCTTAAAAATTTTATCTCATCCCCTTTAGAATCGGAACTTGAATCACACCGTCAGATGAATATATAAAGATAACAAAAGAACTATCTTTTTGCAAGTTTTTGAGCCATTAAAAATATTTTTAATATAAAATTTAACATTTTAACACTTTCGATTCGAAGCACTGTAATCTTCGCTTTACAACAGTAAAAACATAAAAAAATAGACTTATCGTATATATTTAAGTAATTATGAAGTTATATGAGGCTACGACACAATAGGTATTTGAGCATGAAAAATGGGAAACAATTCTTCATTTTATTTGGTAATTTAAGATAAATTACGAATTATAAAACTAAAGATTGGCGATTTAACCTCAAGATATCGAGTTTAGAACGACAAATCAGAAATAAGATAAATAAGTGTAAAGAAAATAAATTTATAATAAGGAACATTTTTGCAATGCAATACCCATTCAGAGCCATCAAAGACGAAACAAATACCCATTATTAAGTAAGAAAAAGCAAATATTTTACATTGATATCAAAAAAACAATACCCAAAATTTGGTACTTATTCCAAACTTTCATAACTTTGCATCATTCGAAAGAAGAATTATTATTAGAGTAAAAAAGATAAATTAACATTAAAAAAATAACATTATGGCTTACGTAATTAGCGATGATTGTGTAATGTGTGGTACTTGCGCAGGTGAGTGTCCATCAGGTGCTATCTCTGAAGGCGATAGCAAGTATGTAATTGATGCTGATGCTTGTGTAGATTGTGGTACTTGTGCTGATGCTTGTCCAGCAGGTGCTATCAGCGCTGGTGAGTAATTCTAAAGTTAAAATTACACAACTGAAATAGAGGCTGTAAACTTCATAAGTTTATAGCCTCTTTCTTTTTTAGAATTTACTAAAACAAATATTGTTCTTTACTTTTTCCAATTAAAAAAAACAAAAAACTGGGCAATAAACAGATACTTTTGTTTATTGCTCAGTCTTTTTCTATTATAAATTACTACTTTAGTTTAGGTTTCAATTCATCAGGACTGTCTTTTGTGTACATATTAACCTGGCCAGCGACCTTCGTAAACAAATCTGCCACCAGAGAGGCGTCTAATGTCCACTTAGGCTTGAACTTATCAGACTTCATATAATTTACGATAGAAGCCCTCATCTGACGCGCAACAATACGTTTATCAAGGTCACGTGTAATATCCATAGTCGTCATGACAAGTTTTCCGCCCCCCACATTTGCCTCGAAAAGCATTCCTATCTTACGAGAGATAAACCAGGTATCTATACTCTGCAC
>JAILIJ010000260.1 GCA_024695315.1 Bacteroidaceae bacterium | reverse complement strand
ACTTCTACCTTATAATCATGCATCAGGGTCAAGCCTTCTTTTCCCTCCGGATAATTATAGGTTTTTACCTGTGCATCCATAAGGCACGAAGCCATAACAGCAGCCGCAAACATCATTACTCTCATTCGTCTATGTGTTTTTTCCATAATAATTAATAAGTGTGAACTAATTCACATTTTAGTATTTTTATTTAAGTTTCGAAAGAAGCTCATTTGTACGATTGTAAGGTCGTACATTTCCGTAAGCTTCCTAATTTCAGTGGTAGAAATAAACTCCGCGAACAATTCTTAATTCTTATTTTTTGCGAATACGAAATGAACGGAAAGGAAGGCTCTTCGCCTTTCGAAACTTTTAGTTAATAATATATTTTCAAGATGTAACTATAATTAGAAATCATCTTTTAGCCTTAAATTCTTTGCAAATTTATCAAAATAAGATAAAGATTCAATCCTTTTCACTCAATAGCCATATTCACGAGTGTTCAAACGGACTATCCTGAGTCTTAATTGATACTTTTCAGCTGATTAGACTAGTCCAAGATATAGTCCAAATAAAATTATTGGACTTTTATTTTTATATTTTTGGTAATTAAAAATGAAAATTCTATCTTTGCTTCGCTATAAAAACGTAATTATGTTTCGCAAGTTCTTCTTAAATTAAGAATTGAGAATTGTATACGAATTGCCATACAACCGTAAAACCATACAACCATAAAAAAGTATGTAACATGAAAGCCATATTAAATAACATTCTCAGAATAATACCTGCAATTGTATTATTTTTTACTTGTCACAACCTATGCGGCCAGGGAAAGAACTATGATAACGAGACAACGAATATCATATCAAACCAAAATGGACTTCTTGGCGAAAACGTCAACAGAATATTCCGAGATAGCAGAGATTTAATATGGATTGCTACAAATAGCAATATCGAATGTTATAACGGAAGCACACTTTTCCATTTCGTGTTCGACGATACCATAACAACCGAAGTCAACGACATCGCCCAAGATAAATACGGGGATATTATCCTCGCAACCGACAATGGAGTGTACAAGGCAAATATGTCAACCCTAACATGCACACACATATACAAAGAAATTGAAGACGCCAACAGATTGTGCATAGCCAACGGCACTCTCTTTGCTGGAACAAGCAAAGGTCTTGCTATATGCGATAAAAATGGAAAGGCAAAAATAATTGGTGTAGAAAACAACGTACTTTCTTCTGGTAATATCGTATTGGACCTAAAGACAGACGGTAAAAATGATATTTGGACTTGCACAAGAACAAAAATTATACTCTTTGGACAAGATGGAAAAATAAAAAAGACCGAAGTGTTAACAGACATCTTGGAATCAGGAACTATAACATGCTTAGAAAAGTATAAGGACACAATATATATTGGAACAACAGTAGCAGGACTTCTGACATACAACATACGAACAGGCAAATTCGATAAGATAGAAGGCATAAATCCGCATTTCATACGAGACCTGAACATCACAGACGATAACTACATGTTCGTAAGCGGAAATAGTTCATATATAATAAATCTTCAAACCAAGAATATACAAACAGTCAAGGCCACATACACTTTCTGGCACGACAACCGCTTCAACGTGGATTGGAAGGGATTTTTCCTTAATGGTATGTCCCACAACTATAACGTGGGCAACTACATCAAGGTGTATAAATTCAAAGAGCTGGATACAAGTCAACTTAACGTGAGAAGTTTCTGGCGACACGGCGATGATATGCTCATAGGAACACGCGAGGGAATGTACTATGTCAACGAAAAGAAGGATATCATAAGATACTATTCCCCTGACCTTCTTGGTGCCCACATAATCACAAACATCAAATGGTTTGCAGGACAATTCGTATTCACAACATACGAGAACGGAATATATAGTTTCTCTACATCTACACTCGAACACAAATTACTGTCAAAAGAAAAAGGCAATTTCAGTACTCTGGCTATAAATGGGGATTCAACAAAACTCTACGCATCAAGCAACCTGGGTATCATGGTCTTTGATCGACAGCTTAACCTCATCAACCAGTTCTCACATAAGAATTCCGAACTTCCCGACTCCTATATACCAGAGATTTTCATAGATAAGGATGGTAAGGGATGGATAAGCACCATGAAACAAATGTGCCTACTTGACCCAACAACCAATACCATAGCAGCCCACGGATTTCCAGAAGGGTTCTTCAACAACAAGGGTATACTGTCCTTCAACCAATGTGATAATGGCGACGTCTACGCTTTCGTCAACTCCACCGTATACCAATCAAAATCTGACCTTAGCGCATTCCAAACATACGACCTATCACCAGTATTAGCCAACGCAAGCATCAACTTCATCTTTTCCATAGATAACAAATGCTGGGTAGGGTCAAATAGCGGATTGTTTATCTTCGATAAGAATTTCAATAAATATATCCATTTCTCCGAAGCTGACAATCTACCATCTCTCAACTTTAACAAACAGCAAATACAATTAACAGACGACGGTACTCTATGGATGGGAAACGCACGAGGACTGATTTATATTACAGCTCATGATCGCAAATCCATACAGGACAACGTGGCTGGACACGTAATAATAGACAAATTACTTATCGATGACCGTAGACAAAGCCCTGGAGTGATTCTTGACCTTACAAACAATAAGGAAATAGGACTGAACTGGAACTTCAAGCAGGAACGGCTCACGTTTGTGCCACTCATGCTCAACTATTCCAAAGCACACGGACGATACTATGAATATGCCATCGATGGACAGAAATATGCCTCTGCCATCGAAGGGACAGAAATAAGTATTGATGAACTTTTTGTGGGAAACCATCATTTGACAATTCGATTAGCAGGACACCCAGAAACAGAGACCTTGTTCATTCTCAAGGTACGCCCTTCTGCCCTCTTCTATTTCGAATTGGCATTCGTCCTTCTACTTATTTTCACGTTCATACTACTCTACCACCTGAGAAAGAAATTCATTGTTCGTAAGAACAGGCTACATATCAAACACCAGCTCGAACGCGAATTAGCGGCACAAAGAGCCGTTAGAGAACTACAAGAGAAACAAGAGCGAGAACGACAAGCATACGCACAAGCTCAGGAAGAAGCACGCCAACAACGTACCTCTACAAAGGAATATCGGGAACTACAACACAAAGTGAAACAATATATGGAACTCGAACATCCTTATCGCAATCCAAACTTCCGACTCTCCGACTTGGCTAAGGCTACAGACTCTAATCCAACGATGATTAGCCTTATGCTAAACCAAAATCTCGACACTAACTTCTACGATTTCGTCGCAAAATACAGACTCGACGAATTCAAAAGAAGGGTAAACGAGGATAGGTACAAAGGACTGACGATAACTGCAATAAGTGAAATGTGCGGATTTAAGCGAAGCACATTCTTCGCTGCCTTCAAGAAATTCGAAGGGTGCACTCCTAATGACTGGATGAAAAAAAACGGGAAATAAACGAATAGTATTCTTTGGGGAGTATGCCAAAACGAAAGTTACACAATCCGACTTTCAATAGACTACTCCCCATTAGCATCTCCAACCATCAAAGAACATTATTATCCACTTTTTAATTGACATAGATATGTATTTTCAAATCAAAAAAACAAAAAATCATAATTATTATTGTTATTCAAATACTAATAACTAACTTTGCACCATAATTCTAAAGTAAAAATTTATATTCTACAATACTATTATAAAGAAGGATTAAATAAAAACCATT
This sequence comes from Bacteroidaceae bacterium, assembly GCA_024695315.1. Lineage (GTDB taxonomy): Bacteria > Bacteroidota > Bacteroidia > Bacteroidales > Bacteroidaceae > Minthosoma. The sequence continues at coordinate 407 of JAILIJ010000260.1, read as the reverse complement.
AGATATCACAATAATCACACACCATTCAACATTCCACCTGCCATATAGGTGGAAGGATTTAGATTTATGTATATCTTAATGGGAAAAACATACAAATGTGGGACTTGCCCACATCAACATAAATAAAACAAACTTTCATATTCGGAAAATATTACATTTTCTAAAAGAAGCCCAACGTCGTGAGATGCTGGGCTTTTTCATGAAAAACGTGACAGAAATCACTTCTATCACGTTTCCATACTCATACATACTTCATACATCGAGTAATGTGTAAATCAAAACGATCTATAAGGTCTTTGAAATAAATACTAATGACCTACCTTTTTGGAAAAGATGATATAATTCCTAAAATTGTTTATTATTATTGCGTTTCTATAGAGTAAACTGAGAAAAGTAAATTTCTTGCA
>JAILIJ010000216.1 GCA_024695315.1 Bacteroidaceae bacterium | reverse complement strand
TACCATCTGGCACATTAGCATCAAAAGGTATAGTAAGTAAATACCACTTAGCAGATTCTGTTCCCAATGTGATATTTGCAGAAACAGCCTTAAAATCTGACATTGGCACAAAATTATATCCTGGAATCAAAGACAATGTAGTACACTCGCCTGACTTGACAACATTGATTCCGGTTGCTTCAGAATCATCTGCAACATAATACAATGCATTAGGATTTATAGTATTCTCTGGTAACGCTTTTACTCCCTTAACCTGAGTAAGGTCGATTGCTGTATGGTCATAATAAGAACTATTATTCAGAATTGTATAGCTAGAGAATGTTTCGTAATCCCAATTTCCAGAACACTTAATCACTCCATCAACATAACTATCTACAGTAAGATTTCCATCCTTTAAGGTGAAATATACTACTGTATCCACATCCTCAGCCACGTCAAAACTATAATAAGAAGTGCTATATTCTGATTTTTTAGTAAATACTGCTTTATATAATTTTTCAGTATTAATAGATGAAATAGTCAAAACAATATCAGAAGTTGAATTTGCAGGTATTTCAACAGATGAAGATTTTGAAGTTCCTTCATCCCATTCTGTTGCATCTAAGTCCTTAGAATAAAGAGTATATCGTAAAGAATTTTCGTATGAAATATCACTATTGTTTGTGACATTTAATAAAAGAGTAGCTCTTTTACTATTATAAACGACAGAATAATCCTGACCGCCATAAGTAATTTTATCAGATGCTCCGTTAACCTCAAAGCTATTAAGTGTAAGCTCACGGTCTTTCAACACAGCCTCAACTTTTTTCTTGGCAAGTACATACAGATTCGCATCTGTAATAGTTATATAATATGTACCCTTTCCAGAAATAGGAACATTGAAGTCGTAAACATGCGATTCTCCACTGGCAACATAAGTCTTAGTATCAGAATCCTTCGCCGCTGTCAATTTTGTTGGTTTTGAAGATGATGAACTTACGAATACATATACCCCTGAAACTGGAAGCGTTGAATTATTTTCCAGTGTAACCTTAACATCGTTTGTTGCACCAGCATATATCTCTTCTGAAGTAGAAATATTTACATCTATATTCCATGTCTTTGGATAAGCACCAATAAGTGCAGACTGACTACCATTAAAGCCATTCATACCATCAGTTTGGGATGTTGTGTAATATCCATCATATCCATTACCGGCTCCCCATCCAAAATTAAAATAGAAAAGGTCTGAACTTGCCTTATATCCATGAACAAAAACAGCATGGCCACCACTTTCGGTGTGTACTCCTGTATACATTACAGGACGGCCATTTATAAGTTCATTGTACAATAGATTTGACCATGCCGACTGAGAATAAGAGTCACGATAATGAACTGTTCCTCCATTCATGCCAAAATAAGCAGAATAGGTATATGGTATTTTCTCAATATTTCCAGAAGTAGATGAACCATAAGTCAACCAAGTCGCTGCACCTGTAGCAAATACAAATTCTGCAACAGCCTCTTTATAATCAGAACCTTCATTTCCAGAATAACTATCTTGCATAAGATCCCACTTGAGCGGAGTACCCTTAGGAACAGAACGTGTTACAGGGGCATCACCATATCCATATGTTGGGGTTGTATTCTGTAATGTGGATGGTAGGTCCTTACGCCAATAATACAGAATTTGAGCAGCAGCAGTTGCCACACATCCAGTAAGAGCCTTAGCTCCTGAAGATGTTATTGTAGGACAATTATCATTATATGGTGATGACTGATGCCAATGAGACGATACTAAAGGTGCAATATCGACTTTAGTTGATTCTGCTCTACGCTGTTTAGCTTCATTCTGCACGGAAATGTTTGTGCCTTGTAGCTGAGCAGTCTCAATAGCATCAGCATAATAAGCAAGCATTTCAGACAAAGCCTCAGGGACAGTTTCATCATTCCAATCTCCTTGCTCTGTATAACCCAGAATTGTTGGGAGACAATCATCACCGGATACGATAACGAATCCCAATCCTTCTCCACGGCTATATATATAATATGGAGATGTAGAAGCAACTTTTGAGTTCAAGCCTCTTGCCTTTGCTTCATTACGTGCTGCTTTCTTAACAAGAGTCATCGTATGTCCAGGTATCATGTATTCCTGAGCATAAGCCTTCGCTTTTTCAGCATCGATCGGATCAGCTATGGCACTTGTTGCAACAAGGACCGAAGCTGTTAATGATAAGATTTTCTTCATTCGATATTTACTAAAAATTATGTTATTACTAATCTTTTATTATGGATACTTTACGATTTCCATAATACCATCTCTAATGTATTATAAAAAAGAATAGTAGGAACACATATCAGTCCCTCCAAAAAGAGATCCTAAAAGCATTCTTACTATTCATTTCATACGTCTTTATTTCTAATCTTCATCAAGCTTAAGAACAGCAAGGAACGCTTTCTGAGGAACCTGAACATTTCCAATCTGCTTCATTCTCTTCTTTCCGCGCTTTTGCTTTTCCAGAAGTTTTCTCTTTCGACTGACGTCACCACCATAACACTTAGCCAGCACATCCTTACGAACCTGTTTTACCGTCTCACGAGCAACAATCTTTCCGCCTATAGCTGCCTGAATAGCAATATCAAACTGCTGACGTGGAAGCAAATCCTTAAGACGTTCACACATACGACGTCCAAGATTGACTGCATTATCAACATGTGTTAGGGTTGACAACGCATCTACAGGCTCACCATTAAGAAGTATGTC
>JAILIJ010000200.1 GCA_024695315.1 Bacteroidaceae bacterium | reverse complement strand
TTTTGAAAAAAACACCCCGAAGCCTGGTTTTACAGGCCTTCGGGGCAGGATTTTATTGCATTCTGAGTTTTACCGGACAGCAATAATTTATATTTTTATTATTTGTATTCTTGAGTAGAAAATAGATCGTTGATCTTCATTTCTGATTTTGGAGTCTCTTCTATTTTTGTACCATTTGAACGCCAATATTTTGGGTCAAGATAGAATTTCTTCTGCACAGGAATAACAGAATTATTCGTAAATAGGTCAATTCCTAAGCCTATTAATCCTCCAATAATAATATTTCCGAATGATTTGTAATTTGCCCTTTTATATAGAATAATGTCTGGGTATTTACCGTCTTTTGTTGTAACTGATATTCGCTGTCCTTCAAGCTTATGTTTTGCAGCACGAACTACGTAAGGTAGAGTGACGTCTTTATAAACTTTTTCATCTGTTACTATAGTTACGCTTTTGTTTTGATCACCTCCGTATATTATAATGTCGCGATTACCTCCAGAGAAAATTGTAGCACAAGATGTTAAGCTTAATGCGATTAGAGTATAACAAAATAAATTTATTTTCATAATTGTTTTTTAAAAGATTATTTTTGTTTTAGATTTAATGCTTTTTATGGAAATTCCTCATGCGTAGTTAACATACACGTGAGGACATTTATGGGTATAAAAAGTGGAAATTACAGTTTTTAGCATTATATTGCACTTAAACCATATTCTCCACTTTTTATGTTTTATAAGAAATTTAGTCTGAAGTTTTTTTACAGACCTTTTCCGTGGCAATTCTTATATTTAAGACCAGAGCCACATGGACAAGGATCATTACGTCCAATCTTTGGTCCATCATTTACAATTGGTTGTGTAGGTTGTTGAGCACGTGTGTCTTGCTGTCCTGCACGACTTACTTCTGATGGCTCGTCAAGATTTGCCTTGCTTTCTACATACTTTTGTTTTTGTTGCTTAGGCATTTCTGCTGGAGCTTCCTTTACTTGTTCTGGTTCTTGAACAGGAATAGAGCAACGCATGAGAACAGATACTGTATTATCATTTATCTCATTTACCATATTGTCGAATAACTTGACAGATTCGAGCTTAAAGATGAGAAGTGGATCTTTTTGCTCGTATGAAGCATTCTGTACTGACTGCTTGAGTTCGTCAAGTGCGCGAAGATTTTCCTTCCAAGCTTCATCTATAGTATGGAGCAAGATTGCCTTTTCGAAAGCTACGAGAATGTTAGTTCCTTCAGATTCGTAAGCTTCCTTGAGAGGAACAGAAATCTGATATATGCGTCGGCCATCTGTAATAGGAACCATGATGTTTTCATACATCTGTCCGTGAGTTTCGTAAACCTGTTTGATTACAGGGTATGCAACAGCTGCAAGACGTGCGCTACGCTCCTTGAAGTTTGCCATTACTGCGTCAAATGTTTCATCTTCAAGTTTCTCGTGGTTCTTGTTCTCGAGATCTTCTGCTGTAAATGGTACTTCCATAGCGAAGATGCGGAAGAAGTCTTCACGAATATCCTCGTAGTTTCTGTTCTTAAGAATAAGTAGAACACGATCCCATACCATGTTTGCGATATCCATACCGATACGTTGTCCCATGAGTGCATGGCGTCGACGCTCATATATAACTTTTCTTTGACGATTCATTACGTCATCATATTCGAGCAGACGTTTACGAATACCGAAATTGTTTTCCTCAACCTTTTTTTGTGCACGTTCTATTGACTTGTTAATCATAGGGTGCTCAATCATTTCGCCTTCTTCGAATCCAAGACGGTCCATGATCTTTGAAATACGGTCAGAGGCAAAGAGTCTCATAAGTTTATCTTCGAGAGATACGTAGAATACTGATGATCCTGGGTCTCCTTGACGTCCTGCACGTCCACGTAACTGACGATCTACACGACGGCTTTCGTGACGTTCTGTACCGATGATTGCAAGACCGCCAGCAGCCTTAACCTCATCTGAAAGTTTGATGTCGGTACCACGACCTGCCATGTTTGTTGCAATTGTAACTATTGAGCGCTGTCCAGCCTGTGCTACGATGTCAGCTTCCTTCTGGTGTAATTTTGCATTGAGGACGTTATGCTCAATCTTACGGAGTTGAAGCATCTTAGAAAGCATTTCTGAGATTTCTACGGATGTTGTACCTACAAGTACTGGACGTCCTTCATTAACCATGCGTTCAATCTCTTCTATTACAGCCTTATACTTTTCACGATTTGTCTTATAGACACGGTCGTTGAGGTCCTTACGTGCTATTGGACGATTTGTTGGAATTTCAACAACATCGAGTTTGTATATATCCCAGAATTCTCCTGCCTCAGTAATGGCTGTACCAGTCATACCAGAAAGTTTGTGGTACATACGGAAATAGTTCTGGAGAGTGATAGTTGCAAAAGTCTGAGTAGCAGCTTCTACTTTAACTCTTTCTTTAGCTTCGACAGCCTGGTGTAGACCGTCTGACCAACGACGTCCTTCCATGATACGTCCTGTCTGTTCGTCGACAATCTTTACTTCACCATCCATTACGACATAGTCATCATCCTTGATGAACATGGTGTAAGCTTTGAGCAACTGCTGGATAGTATGAACGCGTTCTGCCTTAATGGCATAGTTTTGCATGAGTTCATCCTTCTTAGCAACCTTTTCCTCTTCTGTGATTTTCTCGTTTTCGAGGTCTGAAAGCTGAGTTGTTATGTCTGGCAATACGAAGAAACTATCGTCGTTGACAATTTTTGCGATGAGGTCATTACCCTTATCGGTCATTTCTACCGATTTCATCTTCTCGTCTACAACGAAGAAGAGTGGGTCTGTAGCTTCAGGCATACGACGGTTGTTGTTCTCCATATAGATTTCCTCTGTCTGAAGAAGACCAGTCTTGATACCTGGTTGTGATAAGTATTTTACGAGGGCATTGTTTTTAGGCATACCCTTATATGCGCGGAAGAGGGAAAGGAATCCTTCTACCACCTTATCTTTATCATCGCTATCGATGAGTTTCTTTGCTTCTGTAAGATAATTCTGAGTAAGTCTGCGCTGTGCTTCAACGAGCTGTTCTACGATAGGGCAGTACTCGTCAAACATTTGGTCGTTTCCTCTTGCTACAGGTCCACTAATAATGAGTGGTGTACGTGCGTCATCGATGAGTACTGAGTCGACCTCATCGACGATAGCATAGTTGTGCTTACGCTGAACAAGGTCTTTTGGATCCATGGCCATATTGTCACGAAGGTAGTCGAAACCGAATTCGTTGTTTGTACCAAATGTGATATCAGCCTGGTAAGCTTTACGGCGTTCTTCTGAATTTGGTCGATGTTTGTCGATACAGTCAACAGAAAGTCCGTGGAACATATATAGAGGTCCCATCCATTCAGAGTCACGTTTTGCCAAATAGTCGTTGACAGTTACCACGTGTACTCCGTTACGTGTAAGTGCGTTGAGGAATACAGGTAAAGTAGCGACGAGAGTCTTACCTTCACCGGTTGCCATTTCCGCAATCTTACCTTGATGAAGAACGATACCTCCGAAAAGCTGTACATCGTAATGAATCATGTTCCAAATTGTTTCATTACCTCCGGCATTCCAGTGGTTATGCCATATCGCTTTGTCACCATCAATTTCTACGAAGTCGCGTCCTTCTCCTGCGAGTTGACGGTCAAAATCTGTTGCAGTAACGACTACGTCGCCATTCTCTGCTTGAGAGAATCTGCGAGCTGTATCCTTAACAATAGCGAAAACAGTAGGCAGAACCTCAGTAAGTCCCTCTTCGAATTTGTCGAGGATTTCCTTTTCGATCTTGTCTATTTCATCGAAGATAGGTTGACGTCTGTCGATGTCAGTTTGCTTAATCTTCTCATTGAGTTCTGCAATCTTTTCTCTCTTATCCTTTACTGAATCTTGTAGATATGCTTTAATTTCATCTACCTTAGCACGTAACTCATCAATTGAGAGTGCTTGAATTTGAGGTTCTACTGCAAGAATCTGTTCAACGATAGGCTTGATTTCCTTAATATCTCTTTGAGCCTTGTTGCCAAATAAGCTTGACAGGAATTTGTTTAAGTTGAATGCCATATATAGTTTTTTTTTATTCTAAGTTATAAATTAAGCTTATGTCTTTAACACTATTTTATTTTTATGTTGGTTGTCAACATATCAGAAGAGTGGAGCAGTGTTGCAGGCATTTGGAGCTCGTATTCTTATATGATGAGCAATAGTTGGTGCTATGCAATCTACAGTTACAGGTGTCTGTATTTTTTCTGCAGTTATTTTGTGTCCAAAGAAGATGAGAGGAAATTCGAAGAATGATTCTCTCTGCATCTTGCTTGAGCGTCGGTCTTCATCCACAAGATTCCATCCAGAAGAAGGCTGAATGGTGATGTCGCCTGAGCATTTAGAATTATATCCGTTTCTTATGCTACTGATGCCTGGTGTCCAAGCCCCTTGTGTCAGTCTGTGAGCAGTATAGACATCTCTTACTCCCTCAAATTGGAACAGGAAATCTTCACAGTTAGCGAGCACCTCGTTTAAGTGTAGTTGTTTCTGTTCTATGAGTTTATGGTCGAGATAAATCTGTGAACCGAAATGTCCTTCAACATATTGTCCTTTGCCATAGAGAGCAGAAAGGTACATATTTAGAAGAGCCGCACAACGATTGATAGAGAAATTACCAGTTGGAATTCTAAATTGAGAAATAGAAGGATCTTCTTTGTAATTCTCATAACCTGTTGAGGTAACATATATTAGAACTTTGTCAAGTCCTACAAACTTGTCAATCTCTTTCAGTAGTTTCTCAATCTCCCTATCTAGTCGTGCATAAGTGTCTTGTAGTTCTGTCGTTGTCTCAGATAGTGGTAGTCCGTCAAAGTTACCAGCATAATAGCATACGGACATGTAGTCTGTGACAAGGTCAAGTCCTGCATTTCCGCTTGAAAGCAGTACAGAAGCAGCCTTAGTTATTTCTTCGTTTACCAGCGGACTTAATTTATAAGTCTCAATATTACTTTTGCGGTCGCTCTCATTAAACTTATGTTTGAAAGTTTTCTGTACAGAAGTTAGGTAGTAATTATACGTACCTATATAATTGTTTAGAGGCTCCCACGTTAAGTCTTCTATTACAGAAGTGACATTTGTTGTTTGGAGATATTTCATCCAAGATGGTGTCTCTCCGTAATAGCTTGTACCTGCCCATTTGCCAGTTTCTGAGTCAATCCATATAGCCCAATTAGCAGAATGTCCTGCAGCAAGAATTGCGGCTTCGCGTGTTGGTGCTACGGAATAAACCAAACATTGTCCGGCAGTGGCTACTTTTAATTCATCGCCTATAGTGCTTACCAACAGGTTCTTGGCCGATGAACAGTCTTGAGTTTCCACTCCTTGGAAATTTTGGTCGTCGACGCAGAATTTCTCTGTTAGTGAAGAGCGGTCTAACCATTCTTCGGCTATGATGCCGTGGTTGTATGGTGTGCTTCCTGTTGCTATGGTTGCTATTGCAGAAGCGCGGTCAATGCCCACATAAGGGTATTGTACGTTAGAGTAGACCTGTCCCTCCTTCAAAAGCTTGTTGAATCCATTTGTCCCGTATAGAGGTGAGAAAGCATTGAGGAAGTCTGTTCTCAGGTGGTCTATAGTGATTCCAACAACAAGACGCGGAACGGCATTGTCAGATTGTGCCATGGCACTTGCCATAGCTATTGTCGCTACAAATGTTGTTAGTAATCTCATATTATTTTATCAGATACCTCTGCATTATGTAATGCATGTGAGGATGTAATTATTTTTTTATTTTTCGTGCAATTCTCATTTCTGTTGCGTTAACAGATATTGATCTTATGAGCAAAATAAGTACCAATATTAGAGTTGGCACGTCAAATGATTGTGGAACAAATATTACTAGTATGCTAAACACAACCATAACTGCCAAATTGACTGATGCCAGTATGTTTCGCTTTTCTTTTGTCATGCAGTATATTAGATATACGGCATAGACAATATATAGAGGGTTGAGAATTATTACAAGCCAGTTGCTATCGACTCCAGGGTGTTCAGAAAAGAAGAATAGGAAGGCAACGATTATGCCTGCCAGTCCTTGTGCCATACTGAGTAGTATGTCTACCCAGAATGTTATTTTCTTGTTAATGAAGTCCATGATGCTCACATACAATACCACAATGAATATTATTGCGAGTATGTTTGTTGGTGTGAATATTGTTGACTTTTCTGCAAAAGTAGGATTAGCTTCGACAACTATTTCATGGGTTGAAATGACAGGACGTCTTGTACCATCATCTGAAATCACGTATGCAGAATCTAACTCTGCAGCATAATGTGATGGTATAAACATCTGGTGTCTTTTGTCGAATTTCTTGTCATCGAGCTCTTGTCCTAAAACAAGGTCAATACCGAATTTTAGCCAATGCGCTTTTTCGAGATTCTCATGAAGCTCATTTCTGGCCGTTAGTGTGATATTTTTTTTCTTATAGACGAGTTCTTCAGTTAGCGATTTCTCTATCATATCCCTGGCACGTGTTGTGCAGTTGTCATAGAGATAATTGTATCTATACTCCTTGTTTTCAGGCTGTAGATTCTGTGCAAGAAGCGTCAACAAGGTATTAGCCTCATTTTGTGTGATGTTTAAAACCTGTTCTTCCACTTGAATTCCCATTTTTGTGTATCTATGGAAAAAAAATAGGGCTGTTTCTGCTTCAAGGAGATAGTCGGTTTCGCCTTTTATAAATTTATATATGAACATGTGTTCATTGTAGTCGAAACATCCGTAGTTGAACACTATGTCCTGCTCACGATCATAATTAGTCACTCTGATTGCTGTATGTCCGAAGTGGGCGTATGCATCAGGACCGGGTGAGCATGTGAGAACGGATACACGCAAACTATCTGCCCATGCTCCACTTATAAAGAGCATGGACAGAAGTATAGTGTATATATATCGCATTATTGCTTGCATTTAGGTACAAAATTTCTGCAAAGATACATCTTTTTTGTAAGAAACATTATGTTTGTCTATAAAAAATGTTAATTAGTATGCTAAAGTTTTGGAAGTGTGTGAAGTGAGGGTAAAATATAGGCTGAGATGTCACTTTATGTATTTTTTTTATCTTGGGTATGAAAGTGTTTTTTCACTTTTCTCCTTAATGGTTATAATGGTTGACAAAATGTGATTTTGTTCTCCTTCGTATTTCCTTCGTTTCTCCTTCGTATTACCTTCGTAATAGTTTCGAGAAAAGTAAATTGACAAAATGATTGTGTTTTCATTAGGAATTATAGCAATATGTTATTTTTTGAATTTTTATAGAAGATTATTTGTTTTGGACGGAAATATAGAGAAGGTTAAAAACTTATTGTGTGTGTTCTAATCAAATATTAGATGGATTTATTGGACAGTATGAGAGTAATTTTATTTTTTACAGAAAAATCGCTTCCGTGCGTCATAAAAAGGAAAATTATAGCACGGAAGCGAAGTGTATTATGGAAAATGGGAAGTCTGAAAGAGTAAGCTTTATTCATTTACAAATTCAGACACCTCGAAGTTGTTGGCAACAGCTAATCTTGCACAATTTTGAAGTGCTCTACGATTGGAATTATTGACCTGATTAGCTATTCCGTCTTTACCATAGATAGTGTAATCGTCTCTTAGATTGCGGCCTACGCATGGCGCTATGATTGACTCATAGAAAGTGCATGCGAGTAAGTAACGCCCCATATAAAGATCGATGTGTTGGTTGTCACGAGTAAATTCATTTTCTGTCGTTAAAGACTTGTTGCTTCGGGCATTTTGTACGGCTGTTCCGCATGGAATGACAATATCAATTCCTGACGCAGATTTCATCTTTTTTGCCGATTCGCAAATCTTCTTGTACATGTTGGCTGGATTCTTGTATTTGCTGACATTCTTATGCTTAGAACTGTAAGCCCAGGTCATGTTGAAGGCAAAAGTCGTTCGTGGACTAATTTTGTTGATATTATAAGCCTGTATGATTTTAGAAAGATAAGGCTCATAAGTTGAGTAGTCGCCAGATTCGAGGGAATATTGCTGGAAGATGACTATGTCGTAAGGAATACGTTTCATGACGTCATTTATGTTAGTTGCGCTTTCCAACTTTGTTTCACCCCTCATGTTATATTGGTAAAACTCGTAGACTTTTTCGCCGCTCTTGTAATTGTTGTAATGTTCCTTCATGGAGCAAGCCGCTTTATATAAAACGTAGACATTCACATTACTAAGTCCAAGACAGTTCAGTATATCTGGAAGAGCTGTGCTTGTGTCTATGGAAAAAGAGTTTCCAATAAACAAGATATCCAGTTTTGCCGGGAGATAGGGAAGTGGCGGGTTACATATGTATCCGCAATTTGGAATAGAAGAGGCAGCAGCCGTTGCTACGGCATTATTAGTAGCCTCAGCCTTAGCGTCCGAGCTTTTATTAGCGGCTTTAGCTGTTTTTTTAGAGTCTATGGCGACCTTCTTTGTGGCTTTGCTTGAAGCATTTGAAGTATTCTTGCTTGTCACTTTAGTCGTCTTTGCTTTTGTTGGTGTCTTGTTAGACTGTGCAAAGTCTGGAAGACAAACAGCAAGAATTGCCAAAATGATTAATAAGCGTTTCATTTTTATTTTTTATTTCTTGAGTGCATCCAGCAATAGATCCATTGCTTTATTTGCATCGCCAGTTTCTTCGAAGAGGCTTACGAATTTACTTCCAATAATTGAGCCTGCTGCGTTTTTCTGAGCAGCTTCAAGAGTCTGTTTATTACTTATACCGAAACCTATCATACGTGGATTACGGAGATTCATGCTATTGATGCGAGAGAAATATGCCTGTTTAGCATCGTCAAATTCCTTTTGAGCACCTGTTGTTGCAGCCGATGAAACCATATATATGAAGCCATCTGTATGTTCATCAATAAAACGTATACGTTCATCGCTTGTTTCTGGAGTTATGAGCATGATGATGCGAATGTCGTACTTGTCGGCTATAGGCTTATACTCTTCCAGATAGTCCTTGAATGGTAGGTCTGGGATTATGACTCCGTCAATACCTGTTTCGACACACTTTTTGCAGAATGACTCAAAGCCGTATTGCATTATAGGGTTCAAGTATCCCATGAGTATAAGTGGGATAGTAACTTCATTACGTATTCCTTCAAGTTGTGAGAACAGTTTCTTGAGGGTCATACCATTTCGCAGAGCCTTTGTTGCGGCATCCTGAATGACTGGTCCATCAGCCATAGGGTCGCTGAAAGGTACACCTACTTCAATCATGTTTACGCCTTTCTTTTCAAGGGTTTTGATAGTCTCGGCAGTAGCTTCAAGTGTTGGGTGTCCAGCACAGAAGTATATTGACATTATTTTTTCAGACTTGGTCTGGAAAAGTTGATTAATTCTGTTCATAATTATAATTGTTTTACGAAATTCATTATTGCTTCTACATCCTTGAGTGCTGGGGAAACCTCAAACTTTGAGTTTAGATCAATACCAGCAAATTGGGGATGTTTAAATGAAATTACCTTGTCTGCATCATCAGGACCAATCCCCCCGGTAATGAGGAAAGGAATATTTCCGTTGTATTCATTAAGAATGTCCCAGTCAAACTGTTTTCCGCTACCACCATAGCCTTTTGTCTTGGTCTCGAAAAGGAAATAATCGACGAGATCATAGTATTTTTCTGTATGCTTGATGTCTGCCAATTCTGATATTTGAATCATCTTAATTATTTTTACATCATTTTTGACAAGTTCGCGAAGTTCTTTGCAGTATTCTGGCGATTCGTCTCCATGAAGTTGGATGATGTCAAAGGCAAATTCTTGACAAAGTCTAATAATTTCTGTCTTGTCCTCATTTACAAAAACTCCGACACGCTTTTTATTTTGAGGCATATATGAAGGTAGAGAACTTACGTTTCTTGAACTCTTTGGAAAAAAGATGAATCCCATCCAGTTCACTTCATTTATTCCATCTACGTTACGGATGTTTTCAGGCTCACGCATGCCGCATACTTTTATGATCATAGCCTTGGAAATATATTATTTTTTGTTTGACTGTGGTCTTTCTAAAATTATAATATGTTGTTCTGCTTATTTTATTACCTGGCTGATAAATTCGTTCAAAGATTTACCTGGGTCAACAGTTTTCATGAACGTTTCGCCAATAAGAAATCCTCTAAATCCAGCCTTTCTAAGTTCGCGTACTGTTTCAGGATTACTTATTCCGCTTTCGCTGACAAGTACGTAATCTTTAGGAAGCAGAGAAGCTAACTTATATGAGTTTTGAACGTCGGTATGGAATGTTCCGAGATTACGGTTATTTACTCCTACCATGTCAATATTGTCGCCAACATATTCGAGTTCTGCTTCAGAATGTATTTCAAGAAGAGTTTCTAGGCCTAATTCGTGTGCCTGACGAGCTAGGGATTTACATTCATCTTTCTTTAGGTCTGCAGCTATTAGCAAAACGGCATCTGCACCTATGGAGCGAGCTTGGAAAAGCTGATACTCATCTATAATGAAGTCCTTACGTAAAATAGGGCAAGAAACGTCTTTACGGGCATGTTTTATGAATGAAAGTTGACCGCCGAAATATTTTTCGTCAGTAAGTATGGAAATGGCGGAAGCTCCATTGGCAGAATAGGATGCAGGTATTATTTCTGCACGTCCTTCTTCCTTTATCCATCCCTTAGATGGTGACTTGCGTTTGAATTCAGCTATTATTCCACTATCAGAATTTTTTAGAGACTGCTTCATGGAAATTATTTCGTGGGCAGAACCATCTTCTATTATCTCTTCTACTTGTTTATATAGTGTGGAAGGGGTGATGATTTGTTTCTGCTGAGCAACCTCAATACGCTTGTTACAGACTATTTCCTCTAAGATATCTTTCATAAAAAACATATTAAGAATTGAATTCCACAAATTTCTTGAAAACATTCAAAGCTTTGCCGCTTTCAAGTGACTCGCGCGCAATATTTATAGTTTCCTCAAGGCTTAAATTCTTGTCTATGACACTTATTCCGCAAGCGGCATTAGCTATGACAACATTCTTCTGAGCCTCAGTTGATGTACCCTCAAGTACTGCGTCAAAAATATGCATGGCTTCTTCTGCTGTTGCTCCACCATAAATATCTTTCTGCTCGATATAGTTCATGCCGAGTTCCTTTGGAGTATATACTTTTTCGAAATTGTTTGTGCAGATTTTGAATCCTGATGTGAGTGAAATTTCATCATATCCGTCATAACTGGTAATGACTCCATAGTTATCGCCAACCTTCTGGTGGATATTTGTGTATAGACGCATCTGATTCTGGTTTGCAGCTCCGTGGAGAGAATTTTTTGGATGTCCTGGATTGACAAGTGGGCCTAGGAGGTTAAAACAAGTTGGTACTCCAAGTGCCTTACGAGTTGGGCCTACAAATTTCATTCCGTATGCAAAGAGTGGGGCGTGGAAGTAGCAGATACCAACTTTGTCAAGACATTTACGCAATTTATCTTCATCGTCTGTAAATTTTACCCCATGTCCTTGAAGTACATTACTTGCTCCACTAACAGAGGTACTACCTCCGTTGCCATGCTTACTTACCTTGTATCCAGCGCCAGCAATTACGAAAGCAGAACAAGTGGAAATGTTGAAAGTATTCTTGTTGTCGCCTCCTGTACCTACAATATCAAGAGTATTCATATCTTCGATATTGATGTATTTGCCGGTTTCGAGAAGTCCGTCACGAAAGCCTAATAATTCGTCTACAGTTACTCCACGTGTCTGTATGGCCATAAGGAGTGCGGCAATCTGATGCTCATTGTACTGCTCTTTTACAATATTGAGCATGATGGTATGAGTTTCCTCACGAGTGAGAGTCATTCCATCTATAAGTTTTGTAAGATATTGTTTCATGTGTAAGTTCTTTTTTATATATTTATTGTGTTAAATGTGTTGAAAGATAGTGTTTTTTTAGTGGCTAAGCCAGTTCTTGATAATTGTTTTTCCGTCGGGTGTGAGAACGGATTCTGGGTGATATTGAATACCCCTTATATCATATTCTTTGTGGCGCATAGACATGATAAAACCTTCTTCAGAATAGCTTGTTACTTCAAGGCATTCAGGTAGATTATCTTTGTCCACAACCCAAGAGTGATAGCGTCCTATCTCTATCGTATCTGCTAATCCTTCGAAGAGATAGTCTTTGATATAAATATTACATGGAGTAGCTACACCGTGGTACACTTCGCTAAGATTTGTGAGAGTACCTCCAAATACTTCGCCTATGGCTTGGTGACCAAGGCATACTCCGAGTATTGGTTTCTTGCCAGCATAGCTTTTTATTACGTCAAGTAGTAAACCTGCTTCGCTTGGTATTCCTGGACCTGGTGAAAGAATAATCTTATCGTATGATTCTAATTCTTCCAACTTAAACATGTCATTACGGAAAACTGTAACTTCGGCCCCAAGTTCTTTGACTAGATGGCTTAAATTATATGTGAACGAATCGTAATTATCTATTATTACAACTTTCATAGAGTTTTCTTTTTTATGGGTTTACTTTATAGTTGTTCTGCAATGTTTATAGCTTTGCGAAGAGCGCCAAGTTTGTTGTTTACTTCTTGTAGTTCATATTCAACATCACTCTTGGCAACAATACCACCGCCTGCCTGGAACCATAACTCATTATTTCTACTTACGAATGTTCGTATTGTGATAGCTTGATTCAAGTTGCCGTTAAATCCGATGAATCCAATGCATCCACCGTAAGCCCCTCTGTTGTGTGGCTCGTATTCGCTGATGAGCTGCATGGCTCTTACTTTTGGAGCACCACTTAGAGTGCCAGCAGGGAAAGTATCTATGAAGGCCTTTATAGGGTCAGCTTTTTCGTCAAGTTCACCACTTACACGAGATACAAGGTGGATGACATGGCTATAGAACTGCATATCCTTATAGAAGTCAACCTTTACGTTATGGCAGTTGCGGCTGAGGTCGTTTCTTGCAAGGTCTACAAGCATGACATGTTCTGCATTTTCCTTTGGGTCATTCTGCAGATATATTGCATTTTTACGATCCTGTTCTGCATCTCCAGTACGTTTTGTAGTACCAGCAATAGGGTCGATGTATGCTTTTCCGTCTTCGATTCGGCAATGAGTCTCAGGACTAGAACCAAAGATTCTAAAACCTCCGAAGTCGAAATAGAAGAGATATGGACTTGGGTTTATACTTCTCAAGGCTCTATAGAGCTTGAAGTCGTCGCCTTCATATCTTTGTTTAAATCGTCTAGAAAGTACTATTTGAAATACATCCCCGCGTAGACAATGTTGAATGCCTTTGCGGATATTAGCTCTGTGCTCGTCATCAGTAAGAGTAGAGCAGTAGTCGCCAACTGGATGGAATTCGTATGCCTGATAGTTTCTGTGTCCACAATCATGCTCTAATTTGTCGAGGTCATCATTTTCTCCCTCTGATAGTAGTTCTATAAGTATTATCTTATTGCTGTAGTGGTCAAATACTACTACATCTTTGTAGAGAATATACAGGAGGTCTGGAGCATCATTTTCTGCCTGTGTTTCATCCTTTACATTTATGTTCTCAAAATAACGTACAGCATTAAAAGAAGTATATCCGTAGAGTCCACAGAATTCCTTGTATTCGCCTTTTATATCAAATTCTCTTAGAAATTCATTTATGAGTTTTGCAGAGTCGTAATCCTTGCCTATAGCATGTTCAACAACTTTACCGTCAGGAAATTTTAGAACTCCATTTCCATGTTCTATAGAAATGCTTGCGATAGGGTGCAGTCCAATAAAAGATTTTGCATTCTTTTCTCCATGATAATCGGATGCTTCCATGAGTGCGCTTTGCGGATAAGCATCACGCACACGCAAATATGTGCTTACAGGCGTTGTTAAGTCGCCAAGAATAGTTTTTGACGCTGTATGATAGTTATACATGTTATTATTGTAATTTGTGTTTTAATCTAATTTTATTTCGCTTTGATGTTTAAGATAGGTATCAAGGTCTTTGTCACCTCGTCCGCTAACTGTAAGTACTACTACATCTGTAGGCTTGAACTGATTCTTTACTTTAGGAAGTAAAGCGAGAGCGTGAGCACTTTCAAGAGCTGGTATAATACCTTCCATGCGAGTTAGTTCGAATGCAGCTTTGAGAGCCTCATCGTCATTTGCTGGAAGCACTTGTGCACGTCCTGTTTCGTATAGATTGCAATGGATAGGACCTGTGCCTGGGTAGTCAAGACCGGCAGAGATAGAATAAGGTTCTATAATTTGTCCGTCCTCAGTTTGCATGAGTTTGATTCGTGAACCATGAAGAATTCCCAATGTTCCAATTTGCATAGAGGCTGCAGTTTGGCCTGTTTCAATACCAAGGCCTCCAGCTTCTCCAAGAATAATCTTTACGCGTTCATCGTCTATATAATGGTAAATTGTACCTGCTGCGTTTGAGCCACCACCTACACATGCCATTAGGTAGTCAGGGTAGTTGCGTCCAATCTTTTCTTGAAGTTGCCATTTGATTTCTTCAGAAATTACGCTCTGTAAACGTGCAACCATATCTGGGTAAGGGTGTGGTCCAACTGTAGAGCCAATTATATAGAATGTATCGGCAGGATGGCAACACCAATCGCGAATAGCTTCATTTGTGGCGTCCTTGAGGGTCTTATTTCCTGACTGAACAGGGACAACAGTAGCACCGAGCATTTTCATGCGTTCTACATTTACATGTTGGCGTTCTACGTCAAGAGCTCCCTGATAAACGGTACAAGGCATATTCATAAGAGCGCAAGCTGTTGCTGTGGCTACTCCATGTTGGCCTGCACCAGTCTCAGCTATGATACGTGTCTTACCCATCTTTTTGGCAAGAAGAATTTGTCCGATAGCATTATTGATTTTGTGTGCACCTGTATGGTTTAGGTCTTCACGCTTGAGATATAGCTGACATCCGTATTTTTCGCTCATTCTCTTAGCGTAGTAGAGTGGTGAAGGGCGTCCTACGTAATCTTTTAGTAAAGCATGATATTCTTTCTTAAACTCTTCACTTTCCAGAATAGGAAGATAAGCCTTCTTGAGGTCTTCAACTGTCTTGTAGAGTATTTCTGGAATATAAGCTCCGCCGAATTTTCCGTAGAAGCCATTTTCATCAACTTGATATGTTTTCATTTTGTATTTATTGTTTTTTGTTTTTACTATTAGTGGTATAAAAAAAGCCTATCGTAAGTACGACAGGCTTTTATTTATCTATGCTATGTATTGGCTTTGCATAGGGGGTATAGCGTATCTGACTCACGATTTTTTTAATCCCAAGCTATGCCAACGCCAATATGTAGAATTATTCTTTCTCATAACGAGTGCAA
>JAILIJ010000198.1 GCA_024695315.1 Bacteroidaceae bacterium | reverse complement strand
TCGATTGTAGTTAATTTCTGTTGTGTATGTGGAATAAATTGCTTACATTTGCAAAAAGTATTCATTATAATAAGAAACAAATGCAGGAAATTGTTCATACAATTGTAAACTTATATATATTGCCAGGGTTGTTATTAGGTTTGGGGTTATGCTTTTTCTTTGTTCCTATACCAGACAATGAGCGTTTGAAAAAATACCGCTTGGCGCGTAGAGCTATGGGAGTGTCCTATCTCATGTATTGTGGTGGAATATTTTTTGAGTTTCTATCAGACGCAAGTGAGTCGGATCTATTGTTGCAGAAGTTCATAGTTCTTGCGGTAGGAAGTATTCAGGCATTCATGTTCACCTATGCCATGGTAACGCTTATTGATATACGTTCCTTGTCAACTCATAGCGTAAAAAATTTTGCGTTAATTATTTCGACGCCTATACTTGTTTCTTTTCTCGTATATGCAAATTGTAGCGAGCTCGTTTCCACGATAGTATTTTATCTGTATGCTGCATTATATTTCGTTCAGCTCCTTCTTTGTGTAAGGCTGTTTATGCACCATCATAGTCTGTATATGAAGCTTATAAATGACTATTTTTCAAACGATGAGTATGATTTGTTGCATTGGGTAACCAAATCTTTCAAGTCGGCCCTATTGGTAGGTATATGTGCCTTGGTCTATGCTTTATTTACCACATCTATAGTATCTTTATTGTTTGACGTGATATTCTTGTTGTATTACGTATATTTTGGTGTGCGCTTTATCAATTATGCTTTTTCTTTCCATTATATAGAAGAAGCGATGGACGTACCAGACACTCCGTACGAAAGTCCTGTGTCTGAGGTTGCTGTTCCAAGTAGTACAACTGTTGCAAGTCCTGAGTTATCAAGAATATACAATAATGTCCGTCGTGTAGTTGAGGGACAGGAATTATATAAATTGCAGAATCTCACGGTGGGTGATGTAGCTTCATTACTTGACGAGAATTACCGTACCGTGTCGAAAGCCATAAGAAATTGTTGTGGATGCAATTTCAGTAATTTTATCAATGGTTACAGGGTGAAAGATGCCATTCGTTTGGTGTCGGAGAATTATCTAGATGATAATACTATAGAATCCCTGGCTCAGTCGACAGGTTTTAGTAGTAGGATGAGTCTTTTGCGTGCTTATCGTAAGGAAACGGGTGTCTCGCTGATTGATTATGTGGCTATTAAGAAAAATGGTTCGGAGTAAAAATCTCCTGATGAATCCATTTCTTTAATAGTTCATTATTATCGTTTACCCTATATTTCCCCCCCCTCTAAATTTTTTCAAAATACCCTTAGAATATTTGTGATTGTACGGTTTTGCGATTATATGGTAAGATCGGTTTAGCCCTTCTATAAAATTAAGAATTAAGAGTTAAGATTTGTTGGTGGAGCGGTTTCCGTGCTCGGAAAAACGGTTATATGGTTTTAAGTTTTTCCTGTTTTACTGTAGGACGGTTATATGGAAATTCATAGTATAAAATTTAATTCTTAATTCTTAAGAGTCTTTGCCGAACTTGTGAAACTTGAGTTAGGATACTTATAAAGCACAGTCCCTTTTTATGTAAGTTTTTCCCAAAATTATATAAAATGTCATTTGTGGATTTTTCGTACCTTTGCAGCAGAAAAAATACATAAATATGGAAGAAATATTACATCTTATCAATGAAATGTCGCCATATCTCTTGTTGGGATTCTTCCTTGCGGGACTTATGCACGCATTCATTCCAGGACAGTACTATACTAAATATCTGTCAAAAAAATCTTTTAGAAGTGTTATAAATGCAGCACTCTTCGGTATTCCGCTTCCGCTATGTTCGTGTGGAGTAATTCCGACGGCTATGTCTTTGCGTAAGGAAGGAGCATCGAAGGGCGCTACTACGTCGTTCCTCATAGCCACTCCCCAAACTGGCGTGGATAGTATTATAGCAACTTATAGTCTTATGGGCTTGCCTTTTGCCCTCATACGTCCTGTGGCAGCCCTTGTGACTGCCGTATTTGGTGGTGTGTTGGCAAATGTTACCGATGATACAAAAGAAGGAAACGAGGATGTTTCGGCGGCAGAGTGTCAGAGTGGGCGATGCAATAGGGAAGTAGCCTCATCCACAACATTTCTTCAGAAGATAGGCATAGCCCTTCATTATGCCTTTGTTGACATGATGCAGGACATAGGAAAGTGGCTTGTCGTCGGCCTTATAATAGCAGGTCTCATTACGGTTTTCGTGCCAAGTGAAGTGTTCCAGGTATTCCGTGGAAATACGTTTGCTTCCATGATTTTGGTTCTTTGTATTGCCATGCCGATGTATTTATGTGCTACGGGCAGCATACCGGTTGCGGTGGCACTTATGATAAAAGGATTGACACCAGGCGCCGCCCTTGTGCTTCTCATGGCAGGCCCAGCATGTAACTTCGCTTCGATGCTCGTTGTGCGCAAGGTGCTCGGAACAAAATCCCTTGTCACATATCTGGCAAGTATTGTTGTTGGCGCCATCTGTTTTGGTTGTCTTATCGATTTCTTGCAGTTCAATGGATATGTCGATTTCCTTTCCCAGTTGACCTACGGCATGTCGTGCTGCACAGAACCCGATTCACTCTTCTCTTGGCTGTGTACGGGCCTTTTGTGCGTACTTCTTATTAACGCTCTTGTAATATCAAAAATCAGAAATAAAAAATCAACAAAAACAGAATTGACTATGGATACAAAAATCTATCATGTTGAGGGCATGAATTGTAATCATTGCCGTATGGCTGCAGAAAAGGCACTTCAGGGTGTGCCTGGAGTCACAAGTGCAAGTGTAGACCTTGCTTCAAAGGAGGCTCATGTTACTGGTACAGCCAGCGAGGAAGCCTTGTGTAAGGCTATTGATGAGGTCGGTTTCAAACTGACTAAGTAAGATTTTAGTTTTTGGAAGAAGTTAAAAGGTAGAAAAATGAAGAAAACCATTAACTTCAACGATATTTAGTAAAGACGTTTTATCCCATGATAGATATAAGGTTAAAAGTGTTCTGTAGTGTTGCCAGGAACTTAAGTTTTACGAAAGCCTCACAGGAACTCTTCATAAGTCAGCCAGCTATCAGCAGGCACATACA
>JAILIJ010000155.1 GCA_024695315.1 Bacteroidaceae bacterium | reverse complement strand
GCAGCACGAACCTGCTGTGGGATGAAAGACGTGGCTGTCATACCAGGTGTGGTGTTGATTTCGAGCATGTTGATAACATCCTCGCCTTTGTCATTCTTAGAAATGATATAGTCAACACGTATGATGCCTGATGCGCCAAGGATGTCGTAAATTGCTCCTGTGAGTTTCTGTACGCGTTTTGTTGTCTCTTCTGGTAGGCGTGCAGGAGTGATTTCTTCCACCTGACCATTATATTTTGCATCATAATCGAAGAACTCAGTCTTAGGAACTACCTCTGTGATAGGAAGGACCTGTCCCTTGCCGTTCTTAGTTTTATAGACACCATTAGATAT
Organism: Bacteroidaceae bacterium; assembly: GCA_024695315.1. Taxonomy (GTDB): domain Bacteria; phylum Bacteroidota; class Bacteroidia; order Bacteroidales; family Bacteroidaceae; genus Minthosoma. The sequence continues at coordinate 14,661 of JAILIJ010000155.1, read as the reverse complement.
TTCGATACCTTTCATCTCGTTTTCGATAAGTACCTCGTCGCTCTCTTTTCGAGCTTTTTCTATGGCTGGTAGGATATCATCTATAGTTTTACATTTTGTTACTCCGAAAGAAGAGCCTCCAGCATTTGGTTTGATGAAGCAAGGAAGTCCGACTTTAGCTACAATATCTTCAGGCTTCACTTCTGTATCCTTGCGTACGAGTACATCTTCAGCCACTTTTACTCCAAATCCTTTAAGGTATTGGTTGAGTGTGAACTTATCGAATGTCATAGCCTCCACAAGTAGTGAGCTTGTGCTGTATGGAATTTTCAAGAGGTCAAAATATCCCTGCAAGATACCATTCTCACCTGGAGTGCCGTGGATAGTAATGTAAGCATAATCAGGAGTGACACGCTTATTATATTCATCGAGGAAAGTGAAGTTATGAAGTGATACTGGAGATAGCTTTCCACTATGTAGGTGAGCTTGCCAGTTAGTACCAACAACTTCAATCACATAAACATCAAATTTTTCTTTGTCCATCCAAGATTCAATGCCTGCTGCAGAGCGCATTGAAACATCATGCTCGGAAGAGTCACCTCCGGCAATGATAGCTACTATTCTTTTCATTTTTGTATTTGATAGGTTTCCTATCCTTTATTGTGGGATGGGAACTTGTTAAAAAATCTTTTTATCCCTGATGTGTCAGACGGAAAAGCGTGTAGGCACATTCATACTATAAGGAATGATTGCGGGGAAGTGTAATCTTAAATTTCCTTTGCGTAATTTCTCCATTTGTCAAGAAGTGATGTGATATCCTCAGGAAGTTCTGAGTTGAACATCATTTCCTGTCCCGTGCGTGGATGAATGAATCCGAGTGTTTTGGCGTGTAGTACCTGTCTTGGACATAGCTTAAAGCAGTTTTCTATGAATTGTTTATATTTGCTGCTTGTTGTGCCCTTGAGAATTTGGTCACCTCCATATCTCTCATCTGAAAAAAGTGGGTGTCCGATGTGGCGCATGTGTGCCCTGATCTGATGTGTACGACCTGTTTCGAGCACACATTTCACAAGACTGGTATATCCGAAACGTTCCAGCACATAATAGTGAGTTACGGCGTGCTTACCTATGTCGCTTGTCGGAGGGAATACAGCCATTCGCATGCGGTCTTTAGGGTCGCGGCCAATATTACCTTCTATACGTCCCTGGTCTTCTACGAAGTTACCCCATACGAGAGCATTATATTCACGCTTAGTAGTCTTGTTGAAGAACTGAAGTCCGAGATGCGTCTTTGCCTCAGCGGTCTTTGCCACAACAAGAAGTCCACTTGTGTCCTTATCTATTCGGTGCACAAGTCCTATTTCTGGGTCATTTATGTCATATTCAGGATGATCCTTTAGGTGCCAAGCGATGGCGTTGAGCAGTGTGCCGTGCCAGTTTCCGAATCCTGGATGTACAACAAGGCCAGCCGGTTTGTTGACAACCATGATGTCGTCATCCTCATAAACTATATTAAGTGGTATATCTTCAGGTATGATAGCATTATCATAATGAGGACGGTCGAGCATGACCTGCACGACATCTAATGGCTTAACCTTGTAACTACGTTTTACGGGTTTGCCATTTACCATTATGAATCCTGCATCAGCAGCCTTCTGTACTCTGTTTCTGGAAGTGTTTGACAAATGCGTAAGAAGAAACTTATCCACTCGGAGAAGTTTCTGTCCCTTGTCAGCTATAACTTTCAGATGTTCGTAAAGTCCAGCCGATTCCTCATCATCCACCTCTTCGGTGTCATCTATATATTCTTCTATATCTGCCATAAAAATTATAAAGATTCCTCCTCGAATGTGTCGTCATAGAGGTCCACGTCATTATATATGGTATCTTCTGCTATTCCTTTACCTACATAGAGCGTAAGAGGGTATTTTGTTGATAATGACTGATTAGCATACACCTTTTTATTGCCTTGGTATACGCTGAGCACCATACCCTTATCTTCGCTTTCTATTTCCTTGTCAGGAGTGAAAGTGAATCCTAAGTTTTTGAGCATCTGTCTTGCTTCATCGACAGACATGTTACCAGCCACGTCAGGGAAGTTGACTAGAGTTTCAGAAGTACGGATGACGGTAAGATAAATCATTCGTCCGTCCTTCACTCCGCTGCCAGCCCTTGGTGTTTGCATGCATATAGTGCCAGGCAGATATCCTTTTTTCTTGACCGAGTCGGTAATGACAGCTATAAGTCCGTATTTAGAAAGAGTGCTTTCAGCCTCCTCGACTGTCATGCCGTCTACCGAAGGAACTTCAATTCTTTCTCCGTGATGAGTGTAATTATCGAGGTAAAACATTGTGGCAATAGGTGCCAAGATGAGAACCGCGATAATGCATGCTAAGTTAATCACGATGACTTTAGCCTTGTGTCCTGTAAAATATTGTTTTATATCCATAAAGAAATATTTGCTAATCGATGGCAAAGTTACAAAAAAAGCAGAAGTCTATCAATAAACTTCTGCTTTTTATCTTTGCTGGAGCATAAACATGGATTATTTTCCGTGATGCTCGCTTGAAACAGTTAGAGACTTGCGACCCTTACGACGACGTGCTGATAAAACTCGACGACCATTAGCTGTCTGCATACGCTCACGGAATCCGTGCTTGTTGATTCTCTTTCTGTTGTGAGGCTGAAATGTTCTTTTCATATCTTTCTATTTTATTATTGTAATTAATCTTTTGAATTATTTCATTCAATTTTGTCTTTACTCAAGTGTGCCTCTTGGCACTAAAAGCGGGTGCAAAATTAGGTATTTTAAATAAATAGACAAAATATTCTTTCAATTTTACGCATCTTTTTTTGTCATTTTGATGAAAAACCGTAATTTTGCAATCGAATTTAACTTCAAAGTATACAATTAATAAATTTTATTTCGAGTTTTTGAGTGCGCTTTGCAATTTCTTTATGCAAACTTGAAAACTCAAAAACTTAAAAACAAACATTTAATATGGCTATTTTAGCAGGTGACATTAAGAAAGGCGTTTGCCTCCGTTTGGACGACGGTAAGATTTGGGTAGTTATTGACTTTCTTCACAAGAAGCCAGGTAAGGGCAACACTGTGATGATTACAAAACTCCGTAATGTTGAAGACGGCCGTGTACTTGAGCGTACTTGGATCGTATCTGCAAAACTTGATGATGTAACAGTTTCACACCAGCAGTTCCAGTACCTTTATAAAGAAGGTGAGGATATGGTATTCATGAATAATGAGACTTTTGAGCAGGTAAATATCGCTAAGGACCTTATCACTGGTGGCGATTTCCTAAAGGAAGGTGAGACTATGGTAATGGCTTCTATCGACGATCAGACTGGTGCTATCCTTACTGCTGAGGCTCCTGTAAAGATCGTTCTTAAGGTTACATACACAGAGCCAGGTCTTAAGGGTGATACTGCAACTAACGCAACAAAGCCTGCAACTCTTGAAACAGGTGTTGAAATCCGTGTTCCTCTCTTCATCAATGAAGGTGACATGATTGAGGTAGACACACGCGATGGTTCTTATGTAGGACGTAAATAATCTATCATTCATAAACCAAGTGGCGAGGTCTTCATGGCGTCGCCACTTTTTGTTTTATGCAAAATCTTTTAGTAGACTTTTTTTGACAGAAAAAGGTGGACCTTTTGTGGCTTATTATTTGACGGAATTAGTAAGTGGAATGCTAAGTGCTACAATAATTGTCATTATTAACTACATTCTAACTTCTGTCTGTCAATAGTTTAACTACTCTCTATATATAAAAATATTATTAATAATCATAATCTTGACAAATGACATTTGATACTTTTTCATCACTTAGTGAGGATGCTCAGCGTTTGCTTGGCTTATATGCTTTTTGCTATTCTGGCTCTTATTCTGCAACATCAAATGGCAATACCAAACTGTCTGCTTATTTCGACGATTATGATCATGATAAGGCGGTAAGAGAGTTGAAGGAAAAAGGGCTTTTTGAGGATGCTGGTTATAGCTGGTATACTAATTCAAGAAACTTTATTATACAAAAAGATAATTTTTTACCAGCTTTTTTATATCTTTTGGAGGTGAGAAAAGACTTGGTAGAGGCATATAATGCTATGCGTTTGCCAAAAAGTAATAATTTCGCTTCTTTACGTAATTCTATTATAGAACTGGTTGAGTCGGATTATCGAGAGAGTCCTTCTGCCGCATACATTGATATGACTGGAGTCAAATATCTCTATAGCATAAGTTTTATCAATGCCACAATGCCTTTATTTGAAAATCTCAACAAAGAAGTCTTTGCCTCATTCCTATATGGAGCTCTTAATTCATTATGTGATGAGGATAAAATCTTTTCATTTAACTATTTCTATAAGATAATAAATGAAAATAAGAACCTGCTCAAGAACCAAAAGCAGATACTTATTTCAGAAGTCGATCTGTATCGATATCTTGCTGACGGTACGTTCGAGAATACCGAGGTGTCAGAGAATAACTATGCCGGTCTGACACTCTTTGCTATTCGTTCTGTTAATAAGGGCGAATATGCAGCTGCGGTGAAATTCTTCAGTATGGCCCTGAAGATTAAGAACCGTTCAACTGATTTGAAGAATGTATATTTAAACTCAATAATAAATTATTATCTTATTTTGGCTTATAAGCATGAGGGTAGCGTAGATAGCCAAAATAAGATGCGTGTGTTTGCCAATAAGAAAGACGTGCTGTATAATCCATGCCTCGTACCTTCTAAGATTTTGGTCGATTCTTTCCTTGGCATCAATGATGCTGAGAATAAAAAGACTATTTCCAGGGAGTTGACATCATCAAACAATACAGGCATTACGCTTTTATTCCTATATTATCTTTTGGCAAAATACTTAGGATGTAAAATAGACTCTTCCATAAACCTACCATATCCAAAACCAAATTTTGGTATTTTACGTCATGAATTGTCGGAATTTTTGGATTTGACGGATGAGGAACGTCAGCAGCTGAAGGAAGCGTATGGTGATAAGCCTGCCCTCACCACCATTCATCGACTCGAAGATTGGGAACTTGTTGTGCAGAAACTAACCCGCACCCTTGGTGGTGAGACATTAGTTGATGAGCAAGAGAAATCCTCAAGATTGATGTATCTCATTCATAATTGGGATTTTGATAATGAGATAGAAGTGAGAGAGCAGACACGTCTAAAAAATGGTGAATGGGGAGGAGGCAGAATTGTTTCAAATGTGAGATATATGTCGGGGGCACTCGATTGCATGAATGAAGCCGATAAGCGTATTCAGCAAAAATGTATTTCAACTTATGGCGTTTCCCTATACGATATCATAGAGGAAATGGCACATGAGAACCGACTCTATGCCGGATCTTATGCTCCTTTTGAACAGGTTCATGTGACTGAAGAAAAGCCATATCTTGTTATTGATAAGAAAGATGATGGATTCCATATAACCTCAAATATTAAGGTTGATCAAATTGTGGATAATATTGTCATTAGGCGTCATAGCATGACTAATTTCTCGTTCATAAAGATAAATCCTAAGCAATATCAGTTATATAAGCCATTACTTGAACTGGGTGTCTTCCCACTTAAATCGGAGAATACGCTTAAGGAATTGTTACCACGTCTTGGAGTGGAAATTGAGATTCACTCAGGATTGATAGATGGCGGCTCAACACTTTCTTCCGTTGATGGAGATTCAAAAGTCTGCGTTCAGATTCTGCCAAATAAGGATGGTAGTTACTGGACACATATATGTGCCAAACCTATCGTTACGAGTGGTCGCACTTTCTCTTTGGGAAAGGGCGAAAAAGCCTTTGTCGATGAATATGAGGGGGAACGAGTATGGGTAAACAGAGATATGGAGGGAGAAAAGCAAAACCGTAAGGTCATACGTGCTGCTCTTATCGATATCTTTAGAACTATGGGCGATTATGCTCGACAGTTTACCGATGATTTGCTCGATTTTGTTGACGAAGAATCATGCAATCTTGAGCCTGATATGCTCCTCCCTTTGGTGGAATATATTCAGGAACATCAGGATTTTATATATGTAGAATGGCCTGAGGGTAAGAAACTAAAAATTAAGGGGGCTCAAGGAGCTGGTTCGTGGACTGCCAATATCAAGTCACGAGGCTCATGGTTTGAGATTGAGGGTGACGTGCAGATTGACGAAAATAATGTAATATCTATGTCAGCCCTTCTCGACCTTATAAACCAAAGTAAGGGACGTTATATCAAGCTTGGAGATGGCGAGTACCTTGCCTTGAATGAGTCGCTCAACCGCCAGCTCAGAGCCATAAATGCAATATCTGCTCGTGACAGAGGAAAAATACATATCTCACCTTTTAGCGCCGCCATGCTAGGGGAGGAGAATCTGCATGGAGAAGTGATATTTAATATAGATCAGAATCTGAGAGACTTGCGCAAACGTATTGAGGAATGTTCAACTTATGCACCTGAAGTGCCAAAGGATTTGAACGGAACTTTGCGTCCTTATCAAAAAGAGGGATACCAGTGGATATCGCGTCTGAACTCATGGGGAGCAGGTGCTTTGCTGGCCGATGATATGGGACTGGGAAAGACTGTGCAGACAATATCTTTCTTCCTATTGAAAAAGGACGATGGACCTTCACTTGTCGTTGCCCCTGCATCAGTAGCTCCAAACTGGCTTTCTGAGTTTGAAAAGTTCGCCCCATCATTAAATGCTTGTTTCCTTAATACATCTGCGGATAGGGCTCAGACAATAAAGGATGCCAAGGCTGGCGATGTCATAGTAACTACCTATGGTCTTCTTCTTTCCGTCAAAGACGAGATAACGGAGAAGTCGTGGAATGTGGCATGTCTTGATGAGGCACATATTATTAAGAATAGAGGTGCTAAGACGAGTGGGGTAGCCATGAAGCTATGTGCCACTAACCGTATTATGCTAACTGGTACTCCTATACAGAACCACTTGGGTGAGTTATGGAGTCTCTTCCAGTTTGTTAACCCTGGTCTGTTGGGAGGTTATGAGGACTTCCAGCGCCGTTACATCATACCTATTGAGAGGGATGAAGACATGGAACGCCAAGAGATGCTTGACAAAGTTGTCCATCCTTTCATGCTTAGACGTACTAAGAATGCAGTGCTTCACGACCTCCCAGAGAAGACTGAGATATACCAAAAGATAGAATTGTCAGATGAAGAATTGACTATTTACGAGGCCATTCGCAACAAGGCAGAAAAGATGCTGGAAGAACGTGGCAATGAAGCTCCAGATATCAATGTACTTGCTGAGATTACCCGTCTTCGTCAGGCTTCATGTAGTGCCAGTCTTGTTGAGAAGAACTGGCGTGGACAGTGCAGCAAGATCAATGCCCTTCTCGAATTGCTAAGTGACGTCATCGAGGGAGATAACAGAGCTCTAATCTTCAGTCAGTTTACATCTTTCCTTGATATTGTACGTTCTGCCTTGGACAAAGCTGGCATCAAATACCTATATCTTGATGGAGGTACGCCTGTGGCTCAACGCATAAAACTGGTTCAGTCTTTCCAAGATGGAGAATGTCCTATCTTCGTTATCAGTCTAAAGGCAGGAGGACTCGGTCTGAATCTCACGAATGCCAATTATGTCTTCCACCTTGACCCTTGGTGGAATCCAGCTATTGAGCAGCAGGCAACAGACCGTGCATACCGAATAGGTCAGAAACAGGCAGTTACTGTCTATCACCTCATTGCTCAAAATACTATCGAGGAGAAAATTATTCGTCTTCATGAAACTAAGCGTAACCTTGCTGAGAACATACTTCAGGGCACAGAGTCTACGTTTAAGTTGACAGGTAAGGATCTGCTGGAAATGATAAAAAATTAAGAATCTTTGGAATTAGCGATTATGAGTTAAGAATCAGGATTTGTACTACGAATAGTCAAATGTACTATTTTTGAATACGGAAACCTTAAAACCGTACAATCGTCTAATCTCATAACCGCCTCTACAATAGAAAATCTTAATTAAAAAATAAAAAATGGCTATTCATACTTTCTATTTCCCTTGATATTTAATTAAAAGTATGATTATTTATTTATTATTTTATTTTTTAAACGTACATTTGCGACCAAATATATACCTAACTATCAAATTTATGAACAATTTCCAACTAACCAGTAAAAGGATGATAGGCTCGTTGGCTATCATTCTTGGTTTTTCATTATTCTCAATTAATGTTAATGCTCAGCGATTCACTGACAAAATCGATCGCGGACTCATTGCACAAAAAGCATCTTCTGGTGTTTACCTCAGTTGGCGTGTCCTTGGTGAGGAATACTACGATGTGACATACAATGTCTACCGCGATGGAGTTAAGGTAAATAGTTTACCAATTACAACATCTAACTATAAGGATGCTGGAGGTTCAACCTCAAGCACATATACTGTAAGTGCTATTGTAAGAGGGGTAGAACAGGAGCAGAGCAAGGTTGCCTCTGTGTGGTCTTCAAGCTATAAGGAAATCAAGCTCACTCACGAAGGCATCAAGTCTACTCTTGTACCTAATGACGCTTGCTGTGCCGATGTCGATGGCGATGGCGAAGTCGAAATGCTTATGAAGTTCGACAACTACTCAGAGAGCAGTCAGAGCTATCCACGTCTTGGACCTGTAGTTGATGGAGTGTCAACACAGGAATATTCAATCTTCGAGGTACTTAAACTAGATGGTACACGTCTGTGGTGGGTCAACTGCGGACCTAACATGGGTGACTTCCAGAACAATGAACAGAACATCGTTGGCTACGACTGGGATATGGACGGAAAAGCAGAAGTCGTTATGCGTCTGCTTGAAGGATCAACAATCCATTTTGCCAACGGAAAAACTTATACTATCGGTGCTGATGGTAAGAATGGTACATCATGGACTAACTACCGAGCTGCAACAGGTGGAGGTACAAACTGGTTCATGCATGACGGTAAGGAATTCCTTGTTTACTGTAATGGTGAGACAGGAGAAATCTACCAGTGCATAGCTTTCCCACTCGCTCGTCTTGAGTCTGGTGAGACAGACCTGAACAAAGCTTGGGGTGACGGATATGGACACCGCTCAAACAAGTTCTTCTACGGAGCACCATATCTCGATGGACGTAAGCCAAGCATCTTCCTTGCACGTGGTATCTATACACGTCATAAGATGGTAGCTTTAGATGTCGACCCAGCTACTCATAAGCTCACACAGCGCTGGAAGTGGTACAATAATACTGCCGGTCCTTGGAAGGGTCAGGGATACCATAACTATATCGTTGCCGATGTTGACTTGGACGGACGTGACGAGATAGTCTACGGATCTATGGTTATAGACGATAACGGTAAGGGACTCTCTACTACAGGACTCGGACATGGTGACGCTCAGCACGTAAGCGATTTCAATCCTTATGTCCACGGACTTGAGATGATGGCTTGTAACGAGGACGCATGTGGTAGCAACTACCGTGATGCTACAACAAGTAAGATTTACATGTGGGATTACACTGGTAAGGATGAGGGACGCTGCATCGCAGGCAACTTCACTAACGACTTCCCAGGATGTGTAGGCGTAGGTTCTAAGACCATCAGCACGGTGACAAACGACGTGGTAAGCGGACTTTCTTCTACTGGTATCAATGCAAATATGCGTATCTACTGGGATGGCGACCTCCTTTCAGAAACATTCAACTATGTCAACGGACACGACACTGAGGGATGTGTTGCTAAGTATGGTAGCTGGTCTCCTATATATACATGCTCAGGATCACTCACTAACAACTACACTAAGGGAACACCTTGTTTCCAGGGCGATATCCTCGGTGACTGGCGTGAGGAAATCATCATGCGTACTCCAAACAACAACATACGTATATATTCAACTCCAACATACACATCACACCGCATGGCTACATTGTGGTCTGACCATCAGTACCGTAATGCCATGGTATGGCAGATGTGTGGTTACAACCAGCCACCTCACGTAAGCTACTTCGTTGGTGAACTTGAAGGCATCACAATGGCACCACCACCACTCACAATGACTGATCGTACTGAGGTTGCAAATGGGGGTACTATCGGTTCTGCACTTAACGACAAGCACGTCATCGTTTGTGAAACAGGCAACACAGCGGTAACTATCGAAGACGGAGCTGCTCCATATATCCTCACTTTCAATGTACCAACATGGGTACAGGGATCTGCAGGTAGCGAGAGCACAGCATCAAATTCTAAGATTACATACACAACATACACTTGCGATGTAACAGGTGGAGCTATCACAGGTAATGCACGCCTCGTTAAGCAGGGTGACGGTATTCTCAATCTCCCAGCTAAGGACTTCACTCATACAGGCGAGACAAACATCTGGGCTGGTACCCTCAATTTCGACGGTACAATGAAGAAGTCAGTTCTTTGGCTCAACCGTTTCGCTGAACTCAATTCTAACGGTGGAGAGTTCCTCAGCATCAAGGCCGACTATGCTTCTGTCATTCGTCCAGGTGGAGAGAACTCAATGGGCAACATCACTACAGACACACTCAAACTCGGGTTCGGATCACGCGTCGTTATCGACCTCTATAGTGACAACACTGCAGCTGACTGCATCAAGACTAAGACTTTGAATATCGAGAAGAAGACAGGTTCTGCTTGGGAAACAGCTGGACCAACTTACCTCGCACCAGTCATCGAACTTGTTGGACACCTCTCTGATGGAGCAACAAAAATGGCAGCAGGCAAGTATGTCATTGCAGAATGCTCAAAGGCTATAAATGGTGACGTCAACGACATCATCGTTGAGGGACTCGCAACAACAAAGAAGAGCCTATACGTAGAAGACGGAAAGCTTATCCTCGAGATTTTCGAAGGACGCGATGCGACATCAATCCTTTGGACAGCTGGTGTTGATAACAACTGGGATTTCGATGCTACTGCTAACTTCTCATTGAATGGAGAAAGCACAACATTCGTGGCACACGACGATGTAATGTTCACAGACGAAGCAGCAAAGAAGACTGTTACTGTTGCAGAAAATGTCATTCCAGACACTATCTTGGTAAGCAACTCAACTGGTTCTGCTAATACATATACTATATCAGGTACAGGTGCAATCTCTGGCGATGCAACATTCGTTAAGGAAGGTGAGGGTACAGTATATATGAAAGGTAACAACACATATACTGGTGGTAACCACCTCAAGGGAGGTACTACTATCGTAACTATCCTTGCTAACCAATATTCAGAGGTTGGTAACCTTGGAGCTGTCACTACTTCAGCCAACGACTTCACTATGGAGAACGGTGCAATCCTCAGAACATCTGGTTCTGTTGAGATGGGTTCACCAATGAAGATGATCGGTGTCGATGGTGGTGTACTCAACAATAGCGGCGACTTCAAAATGGACGCTGTAATCTCTGGTACTAAGTTCACTAAGTCTGGTAATGGTACTCTCTACCTCAATGCTGCTAACTCAGTTGACACACTCGTATTCCAGGGAGGCGGTGTTGCTCTTGCTGCCAATGCCTCTAGGAAGAACATCGTGCTTCAGGCAGGTACACTCTGGGATGATGCTCAGAACACAGCACATTCTATCACTGTTCCAAGTGGTAAGTCTGCAACATGGAACCTGTCATACACTTACTACACAGCATACGCAAACAAACTCTATGGAGAAGGTTCTCTCACTGTCGTACCTCGTAATACAGTGAGCCGTGTAAGTATCACAGGTGACTGGAGTAACTTCAAGGGAACTATCAAGCACAACACATCTATTTGGCTCCCACTCAATAATGCCTACGGTCTGCCTAATGGTACTTTGGATGTAGCTTCAGGAAGTATTGTCAAGAACGTGGCTAAGACTTATAAGATTGGTCGACTCACAGGTGCCGGATCACTCTCTTACCCATCATGCGACTTCAAGAGCTCAGCAGCTGTTTCTGGTAACAACACATGGGTTGTAGGTAACTCAAGCGATGAGCTTGGCGACTTCACATTCAAGGGTACTATCGATGATGATGGCGGTTCTAACAAGTCTGTCTTCCAGAAAATCGGTACTTGTAAGATGAACATTACAGGAGCATGGACTCTCACCGGTGCTGTAACAGTCAAGGAGGGTGAACTCCACTTCGGTTCTTCTGCTTCACTCGGTTCTGGGTCACTCACTGTCAATAAGGATGCTATCCTTTCAGGTTCAAACGGAACAGGTAAGACTTTGAACAACTCATCAACTACAATCAATGGTACTCTGCAGGTTGGTATCAACTCATCTTCTGTATCTGGATACATTGACTTCAATGCTAAGAACGTTACTATCGGTTCTACTGGTACACTTCGTCTTGGTCTCATACGTAATGTCAACAACTCACCAAGCAAATACAGTGGTGCATACGTTAAGAATATCAATACTCTGAAGTTCAACTCTGGTTCAACAGTCTCTTTATTCTTGTCAAACAACTTCTCTGATCTTGCTGCTAACGACACACTTCGTCTTTGGTCTGACGTGACAACAGTATCTGGTACACCAACAGTCGTTTGTGACACAGAAGGTATCATCTTCGATACATCACGTATCTCAGATGGTATTGTCATTGTTGACCCTAATAGTGCATACTTCACAAATATAGAGAATATCGATGCTGACGAGATTGTCAATGTTGATGTATACACACTCTCTGGATCTAAGGTCGACTCATTCACTTGTCCTAAGGGCTCTATCTCTTCAAGCTTCTCTCTCTCAAGCGTAGCTAACGGAGTCTATCTCTTGAAGGTTAAGAGCGAGACAGGCAAGGGAGGCACACTCAAACTTATGAAGTAATTGAATACTTTTAGAAACATGATGATGAAAAAATCAATATTTATATCTGCAATGCTTATGGTCTTCGGGGCCATAAGCATTGTTGCTCAAAAGAGCAATGTGCCTACCGAAGCTGATATGGGCGCATATATTATGGTGTATCACAAAGATTGTGATCACGGTCTCCACATGGCCGTAAGCTATGATTCCTACACATGGACATCGCTCAACGACGATAAACCAATCATTGCAGGCGACACAATTGCCGTGCAAAAAGGTATTCGTGACCCACACATCTTCCGAGGTCCCGATGGCGGATTCTACCTTGCCATGACCGATCTCCACATCTTCGCACAGCGTCAGGCTGCCGACCGTGCAGGATATAAAGACGCTCCAGCTTATCGTACCACAGAGTGGGAACGTGACGGACGACTATATGGTTGGGGTAACAATCGCGGACTTGTACTCATGAAGTCTTTCGACCTCATACACTGGACTCGCACCAACCTCGACTTCTCTTCACTAACATGTCCTTCTGGCATCACTGACATCCACGGTAATGCTGTGCCTTGGAGCGAAGTTGGATGTGTATGGGCACCAGAGACAGTCTACGACTATGAGGCTGGACACCTCATGGTACACTTCACCATGCGTATGAAGACAGGAATGAACATGATATATTATGTTTATATGGACGACGACTTCACTAAGATGATCAGTGAACCAAAGCTACTCTTCGAAGCCCCAATGAATGCGAGCGGATGCCCACGATTCAATGTCATCGACTCTGACATCATCAAGGTTGGCGACCTCTACCATCTTTTCTATGTTTCTCATGAGAAGACAGCTACTGTCAAGCATGCCACAAGTCCACGTCTCACGGGGCCTTACACGCTTGATGACCTATACAATGACGGAGAGCGTCAGGGACATGAAGCACCAAACTGCTGGAAACGCCTCGGACAAGATAAGTATGTAGTAATGTTCGACAACTACAGCCGTCGTCCTCACAACTTTGGTTTTGTGGAGACAACAGACTTCAAGACATTCAATATGATTGGATACTTCGATGCTGAGAATAGTCCAATGAAGCGTACTAACTTCTCAGAACAGAAACATGCAGCTGTAGCTCCTCTGACAGTCAAGGAAGCTAAGATACTCGAAAAGTATTGGAAGAAGCAGGCAAAGAAATCCAAGAAGTAATTCCTGCTGAGTGATTTTATAGGAAAAAGAATAAAGGTCATGTGTCAATTCTCATATTTGATACATGACCTTTTTTGTGACTGTTTGCATTTAACGATAATTTAACGCCTGTTTAACGCCCGTTAAATAGACGTTAAATTTGTGCAAAAACGAAATGTGTAAATTGTCTTTTGACGAATTCTTGCCCCACATCATGCAGAACATTTTATTCATCGTTGCAGAATAATTCCTTTATTCCTACAGGGCAATTCTATGTCTATTGCGAAATAATTCTTAAAATCATTCAATGGTACTGTCTTATCACTCAATGGTATAGTCATACCATTCAATGGTACAACCGTACCATTGAATGATTTTGAAAATTTCTCCTGAATATTAGAACAATTCCTGCAGAACTCTATAAAAAAAGTTGCGCTCGAATGAAAGAATTATTCAGCATTAGAAGTCCCATTACAAATTAGTCTTAAGATTCTTCTCGCGTTTTTCAATATTTATAGCCGCTCAAACGCTGCTCAAACACTGCTCAAACACTATTTTATCGCTATTACAAAATGAGACAAAAAAACATTGGTGTCCACTAAAATTAAATGTTAGCATTTGACACTTTAATTTAGTGGACACCAATAAAATTTTAATATATAATCGAGCTTCCTAAGAAGTTATTGATTAACCAAAGTTTCGTA
>JAILIJ010000154.1 GCA_024695315.1 Bacteroidaceae bacterium | reverse complement strand
CCATCGCTCCACAAAATAATGCTTGGATGGTTGCGGTCTCGTTTAATCATTTTTTCTAGCAGACGAAGGTGTTCTTCATTTATGCCTGTTAGGCGATTTTCTTCTATCACGAGAATACCTTCTCTGTCGCAAATGTCAAGTTGAGCCGGTGTCATTGGATTATGAGAAGCACGGTAAGCGTTGCAACCGATTTTCTTAAGTTCACGTATACGCCAAAGCATGAGGGCTTCAGGTAGGGCAGAGCCTACTCCTGCATGGTCTTGGTGCATATTCACTCCTTTTATTTTTACTTGTTTGCCATTAAGTAAGAACCCTTTGTCAGCATCGAATATAGCTTCACGAATACCCGTTACTGTCTCATATTCATCAGTAATACGTTGTCCGACCTTTATCGTTGTTTTTACCTTATAGAGATATGGGTCGTATGTATTCCATAGATGAGGATTCTTAACTTCAAGTTGTTGTTTACAGCATACAGTTTCTTTTGGTCTTAAAGTGATGGTTGTTGCGTTGCATGTTGCTATAACATTGCCATCGGCATCTAAAAGTCGTTGTTCGACATCGCAGACTTGAGGTTTTATTGCATTGTTTTTTACTTCGGTATCAATATGAAGCAATGCTGTTGTGTATGATTTGTTGAGTTTAGCATGGACGAAGGTTCCAAATGGTGCTACACTTACGTTTGACGTTTTAAGAAGCCATACGTCTCGATATATTCCGGCTCCTTCATAGAACCATCCTTCTTCTAAAGATGCATCGGCACGAACACAAATAAGATTGTCTCCGCCATAGTTGACGTATTCTGTAATGTCGTAGATCTGAGTAGCATATCCACTCTGTTCTGTTCCCATGTAAAATCCATTGAACCAAACCGTGGCGTTTCGGAAAATACCATCAAACTGTAAAGCTATGTTTTTTCCAAGATCATTTGCTGGTATATGAAAAGTTTTTCTGTACCAGCCGACACTTGTTTCTGGATATTTCCAACCTACAGTCTTATATCCATGCGAATGGCTTGCTGTGCTTGCATACGGCAGTTGTGTGACCCAGTCGTGTGGAATTTGAATCTGTTGCCATGTGGAATCATTAAATTTTTCTGTATATGGTCCCTCGTTATGAATAGAATTTGCTTTTGTGAGATAGTTAAAATACTCTGTACCATTATTGAAGTCTTTCTGTATGTTTGTTGCATGGCCAAAAGCAAACTTCCAGCCATTGTTTATACGTGTTTTTTCGCGTACATTTTGTGCCTGAATACTTGAAAATGTAATGCAGAGCAATAGATATAAAAGGAATGATGCTTTAGTTTTCATAGGATTTGTTAATAGGTTAAGTCATATTATTCAATTTCAAATGCAAACATAATATTTTTTTTCTAAATAAACAAAAAATTTTCAACAAAAATATTATAAAAATATTGTGATTTTTAAAATTTTAATGAGAGGTGATCTTAAGAAAAAAAATAATGGATTACGTAGATTCTGATATTATAATAAAAAAAGCCTCTCACTAGCGCAGACTAGTGAGAGGTGTAAACAAGTATATTTATTGAGTGATTGTTATAAATAATTACTTGTTAAGAGCGAGGTCAACGTTAACGGCACATGCTACAGAGCATCCAACCATTGGGTTGTTACCGATACCGAGGAATCCCATCATCTCTACGTGTGCAGGAACTGATGAAGAACCAGCGAACTGAGCATCAGAGTGCATACGTCCGAGAGTATCTGTCATACCGTAAGAAGCAGGACCTGCAGCCATGTTGTCTGGGTGAAGTGTACGACCTGTACCACCACCTGAAGCAACTGAGAAATAAGGCTTGCCAGCACGGATGCGCTCCTTCTTGTATGTACCAGCTACTGGGTGCTGGAAACGAGTTGGGTTAGTAGAGTTACCTGTGATAGAAACATCTACGTCCTCGTGCCAGAGAATAGCAACACCCTCACGAACATCGTCAGCACCGTAGCAGTTAACTGCAGCACGTGGTCCGTTTGAGTAAGCCTTCTTCTCAACAACCTTAAGTTCACCAGTAAAGTAGTCGAACTGAGTCTTTACATATGTGAAGCCGTTGATACGAGAGATAATCATAGCAGCGTCCTTACCAAGACCGTTGAGGATACAACGGAGTGGCTTGTCAGCTGGTCTTGACTTGTTAGCCATCTGTGCAATCTTGATAGCACCTTCAGCAGCTGCGAAAGACTCGTGACCTGCGAGGAATGCGAAGCACTTTGTCTCTGGCTCAAGAAGACGTGCAGCGAGTTCACCGTGGCCGATACCAACCTTACGGTCATCAGCTACAGAACCTGGGATACAGAAAGACTGGAGACCCTCACCGATGTAGTTAGCAGCCTCAACAGCGTTCTTAGCCTTCTCCTTGAGAGCGATAGCAGTACCTACAACGTAAGCCCACTTTGCGTTCTCGAAACAAATCATCTGTGTTTCCTCACATGTGAGGTATGGATCGAGACCTGCCTTGTCGCAGATTTCGTTAGCTTCTTCGATTGAAGAAATTCCGTGTTTATTGAGACAAGCAAGAATCTGCTTGATACGACGGTCCTGAGACTCGAATTTTACTTCTCTAATCATATTCTTGTTTCCTCCTTATTCTTTACGTGGGTCAATAGATTTAACTGCACCGTCCTCAGCCTTAGTACGGCCGTAAGTACCAGTAACACTCTTAAGAGCTTCGTCAGCTGGAACACCCTTCTTGATGGCATCCATGAACTTGCCCATGGGAACGAACTCATATCCGCAAACCTGGTTGTCAGCATCGAGGAACATCTTTGTGATGTAGCCCTCAGTGAGCTGGAGGTAACGAGTACCCTTAACCTTTGTACCATAGAGAGTACCAGTCTGAGAGATGAGACCCTTACCAAGGTCCTCAAGACCTGCACCTACCATAAGACCACCTTCTGAGAAAGCAGACTGTGTACGTCCGTAAACAATCTGGAGGAAAAGCTCGCGCATAGCTGTGTTGATTGCATCGCAAACGAGGTCTGTGTTAAGAGCTTCAAGGATAGTCTTTCCTGGGAGAATCTCTGATGCCATAGCAGCAGAGTGAGTCATACCAGAGCAACCGATAGTCTCAACGAGACACTCTTCGATAACACCTTCCTTAACGTTGAGTGTAAGCTTACATGCACCCTGCTGAGGAGCACACCATCCCACACCGTGAGTAAGACCACTGATGTCCTTGATTTCCTTTGCCTGAATCCACTTTCCTTCTTCTGGAATAGGAGCTGGTCCATGGTTAGGGCCTTTGGCTACACAGCACATTTCCTGTACTTCTTTAGAATAAACCATAGTGTTTTAATTTTATTATTAATAAAAATATATAGATTTCCTATTACTTTAGAATATATATGTTCCAAGAATTATTATCTTTACTTCTTTATAATCTTTAGAATTTTCAATCTTTACGTAACTTTTAATACTTTATCCTTGTGCAAAGTTAGGAAAAAATGTAATAAAAAATATTATCTCTTTGTAAGAAATTTTTAAAAAAAATATGAAAACGGCTTTTTGGGCCGTTTTCACATCTTAAATATCTTTATATGTAAACTTTGATGTACGTTTTATTCGTGACGTATTGCTTCGATCGGATCCATATTGGCTGCTTTGCGTGCTGGTATGTAACCGAAAAGTACTCCTATGATTACACAGACGGCAAAACTTACGTAGATAGACCATATTGGAACACTAGAAGGCATACCAAATAATGGTACTACCCATTGACTCGAGGCACAACCTACGAGGACTCCTAATACTCCTCCAGTAACAGATATGAGTACAGATTCTATGAGGAACTGAAGACTTATAACCATTCCTGTTGCTCCAACTGCCATACGTAGACCTATCTCCTTTGTTCGTTCTGTGACGGACACCAACATTATATTCATGATGCCTATACCTGCTACAAAAAGAGAAAATGCTGCTGCTACAACGAGTATGATTGTGACGGTATCCATTGTACTTGACATTGTCTCCATCATTTCTGCTTGTGAACGGATAGTAAAGTCATCGTTCTGTCCATCTTTTATTTTGTGGTTGTCTCGTAGAATTTGAGTGAGTTCTTCTATGGCTGCGTCAGACATTTCTTCCGTTACAGCGGAACAGTTGATACTTGAGAAGTATGTCTGAGCTGCTACACGTTTCATAACACATGTATATGGAGCGATAATTACATTGTCCTGGTCCATTCCCCAAGAGTTAT
>JAILIJ010000149.1 GCA_024695315.1 Bacteroidaceae bacterium | reverse complement strand
CATGAAGAAGAAGTTCGGTCTCTTCGGCGAACCTCTTTTCCTCGGTGTCATCATCGGCATTATCATCGGATGTCTCGCATGTAAGGATGGTCAAGAACTTGTTGACAACATTCCTGCAACACTCGGACTCGGTATCAAGATGGGTGCCGTTATGGAACTTATCCCACGTATCACAAGCCTCTTCATCGAAGGACTCAAGCCTATTTCTGAGGCTACTCGCGAACTCATCGCTAAGAAGTTCGGAGACAAGAAGGAGTTTTACATCGGTATGTCTCCTGCACTCGTAATCGGTCATCCAACAACACTCATCGTGAGCCTTCTTCTCATTCCTGTAACTCTCGTACTTGCTGTTGCACTCCCAGGCAACCAATTCTTGCCTCTTGCTAGTCTTGCAGGTATGTTCTACGTTTTCGTAATGGTTCTCCCATATACAAAAGGAAATGTTGTAAAGAGCTTTATCGTTGGACTTGTAGTAATGGCTATCGGTCTTTACTTCGTTACTTGGATGTCAAAGGACTTTACAAGCGCAGCACAGACAGTATCAGCAGCACACCCAGACGACGCTGCCGTTAAGGTGCCAGAAGGATTCTCAGCTGGTTCACTCGACTTCGCTTCATCTCCAATCGCATTCCTCATCTATGGATGTATGGAGTATCTAAAGTACATCGGCGCAGGTATTCTAACAGTACTTACACTCGTACTTCTTGTTTGGAACAGAAAAATGAATAACAAATAATATGAAAAATATGAAAAAGATTGTAGCACTTGCAGCACTCGTTGCTGCCACTTTTACAGCTAATGCTCAGGAAGCAGACCGCTTCGTCGGCAATCAGCACGTACGTTTTCAAACTGCTTGTCATCCTGAGGATGTAAAGCATTATGACACTAAGACTCTTCGCGAGCGCTTCGTAATGGAGAAGGTTATGGAAGCTGACTCTATCCTTCTTACTTACTCACACTACGACAGATTCATCTTTGGTGGAGCAATGCCTGTAACAAAGACTTTGAAATTGGAAAACTTCTGGGAGCTCGGTCTTGATGTAGATAAGACTATCAAGGAGAAATATTTCCTTTACAACCGTGAGATCGGTATCGTGAACTGCGGACAGGGCGAAGGATATGTTATCGTTGACGGTAAGGAATATGCTCTTTCTCCAAAGGAGGCTCTTTATGTTGGCCGCGGTCACGTAGGTAAGGATAAGGATGTAAATAAGAGTGTAGAGTTCCGTTCTAAGGATCCTAAGAACCCAGCGAAGTTCTATCTCAACTCAGCAACAGCACACCAACACTACAAGACTCAATGGATTACACTTGACGGTCGTAAGGGTTCGCTCAAGGCTGCTGTTTGGGGACCTGTAGGAACAACGGAAGAGGCTAACAACCGTACAGTTTACAAGCTCATCGTTAATGACGTTCTCGAAGAGGGTCCATGCCAGCTTCAGCTCGGTCTCACTCAGCTCAATCCAGGAGCTGTTTGGAACACTATGCCACCTCACACTCACGGACGTCGTATAGAGGCTTATTACTATTTCAACCTCCCAGAGACACAGACTATCTCTCACGTAATGGGTCAGCCACAGGAGAGCCGTAACGTTTGGCTCCACAACGAGCAGGCTATCATGTCTCCAGAGTGGTCTATGCACGCTGCAGCAGGTACTTACTACTATACTTTCATTTGGGGTATGGCTGGCGAGAACCTCTACTATAATGACAAGGATAACATTCCTGTTATTGACATCCGATAATTTGTTTTTAATATACAAAAAAGCCATCTTTCCGAAAGGTTAGATGGCTTTTTCATTTTTGATACTTTAATATGTATACCAGTTACGAAACTGACATAATTAGACCTACGTATTTATCCCTAAAAAACAATTTGACAATTCCATTTTTTCAAAGTTTGCTCATTAGCATACATATAAACATCTTTCCAATTTTCTACCAACTTTACATATTATGCTAAAAATATAGAGAAAATAGGAGGATTTTCCCCACCCTACCTTTTTCAATAACACTTTGGCAACTTCGTATTTCATAGCTGACGAGCTATAAAAAAACAGGTTTTAACTCTTGAAAAATGAGATGGAAATATGTAAATTTAAATATACGCGAGTTCAGGAAAAAATAATAATCAGATTGTATGATATCCCTATTCCAAAAAAGTACAGAAAAATAAAAAATAAAGGATATGGAGCAGAACACTTATACTATCTTATCATGCGCTTACACTTTAAGAGTTAAACTTTCTTAAATGTTTCGTTTCCAAAGATCAAAAACTTGCAAATCGTTGACAAATGTGTTATATTTGTATATTCATTTGACTACAATGCGTAACATCCGATTTCCTCAGGAGATGGAGATAGATTTTTTATACAGAAAATTTGATTTTCATCACAAGAAGAAATTAGTAATTGATACGAAGGAATTACGAAGGTAATACGAACCGTTGTCGAAGGAAGTGGGGTAAGAAAGTACGTGCTTTTTGACGTGCTTTTTTTGTTTTTTACGATAAGTAGTCAGAAGAGTATATTTTTAACTCCATTTTTGGATTGTGTCAACAAAAAACATTCGAGATGCCATTTTACAATAGCATCTCGATGAAATATAGTTTTTAATGGGGTAATATTTATTTAATAATAATTAAATTAATAGCCCCCTATACACTCCTCAAACTCAAAATTAAATTCTCTCGACAACTAGCTTGATAAGGTTATCGATAGTACCCTTATAGCCAGTATTAGCCTCCTTTGCAAGACGATTGGCAATAACCATACAGACCGTTGTTGCACGATGACCAAGAAGCCTTGCTAAACCTGCAAGCGCTGAACTCTCCATCTCGAAATTCGTGATTCGATAGCCATTATATTCGAAATTTTCCACCTTCTCATTCTGTTTAGGATCAGCAAGTGGAATACGAAGTTCACGTCCTTGAGGACCAAAGAATCCGCCACAAGCTATCGTTACTCCTTTCACGCACTCTGTGCCTGCAATACGGTTTGTAAGCTCCGGATTAGCATCTATAACATACGGTGCACAAAGAAGCGGATTCCAATTCATGTGTTCCTTAAATGCCTTTTCAAACTCTAAGTCACAGACCTCATTACGACCAGCATAAAAATTAAGAAGTCCATCGAAACCTATGCTTTTCTCGGAAAGCACAAAAGTTCCAGTTGGAGTATATGGCTGCAGACCTCCACAAGTTCCAACTCGCACAAGCTCAAGTGAAGTTAATTTATCCTTTTCCTCGCGGGTATTAAAATCTATATTTACTAAGGCATCGAGTTCATTCATGACAATATCAATATTATCACACCCAATACCAGTTGAAACAACAGATATGCGCTTTCCTTTATATGTGCCCGTAATTGTACGGAACTCACGACTTTGTATATCACATTCCTTTGTTTCAAAATGAGATGCAACTAACGGTACCCTGCCAGGATCACCAACAAGAATAACCTTATGTGCCAACTGTTCAGGTCGTACATGTAGATGAAAAACAGACCCATCCTCATTTATAATAAGCTCAGAAGGAGCAAAATACTTTTTCATACGCAAAATATATTTAAGTGTCAATACGGAAGGCTTTACCTTCGCACAAGTTTATTTACAAAGATAATAAGAATCAATTTACATACCAAAGAAAAAGGCAAAAAAAGGGGGTAAGAAAATATTCTTACCCCTACTCATATTAGCATGAGACTAAAGATTATGTAGTGTATATAACAATATTCACCTGATTACTGTTAGAATGCAAAGTTCACCCCTACTGCGAACACTCGATTCTTGCGAGAATATGTGTCTTTACGTGCATATCCAGAACCAAGATAGTTCTCCTGTGTCACAGTCTTATCCTCATAGAAATTTACCATATAACCAAGGTCAACATTTATCTTTTCACTTAGATTAATACGAGCGCCACATCCGAAAAGATTACTTGTATTATTGAAACTAATATCATTCATGTACTCGTCTGAAAGGTCGTACATTGTTCTCTGGTATCCTGCGCTGACAGTAAGCATAGGTATAGCATCCCACTCTACTCCAGCAGTAATTTCCTTAGTTCCACTATCAATTGTCTTGTGTTTGTCTCCAGAACGTGTTGCGTGCGTATCGTCATAATAATGGAAACCAGCATTTATACGAACTTCCTTGATTGGAGAGTACTGAGCACCCAAAGTCAAAGTACCAGGAATATCTTCTTTAACCTCAGTTGTAACATCCTCGTCATAAAGCCCAATAACATTTTGAGCAACTGCCTTAATGCTTGGATTTGTAGGATACTGAATTTCCTTTGTATCATTCTTTAGACGCATTCTTGTCTTGAACTCATATTTAGCAGCAAGATTCCACTTCTCATTTATCTTCCAGTCAACTCCAATAACAGGTGTGAAGCCTATTCCAGACTGATCTGTATCCATAGAAATATTATATGAAGTCAAATCTAGTGGCAAAGAAGTAGCACCTGCAGCAGACACATTATATGCAGTTATATCCTTCACATATCCATTATAATTAGCAGTAGCATATACTGTACGTACTCCCAAAGCAACAGCCAAATGTTCATTAACCTTATATGTACCTCCTACCTGGAAACCCCAATAATACTGACGTCCCTTCATATACATATCCATAGAATAGGCATTTGCTGATGTAACACCGGCAGCCTGAAGCATACTAGGAATCATAGAGTAAGGTACCTCAAAAGACCCGATACCATTTTCAAATTCACACTTACCGCCACCACCTGTGATAGCAAGAGAAGCGCTCAAAGTCCACTTATCCCACACGTATGCAGCCTGAAAACTTGGCACAACAGGAGCTGTAGCATTTCCATGATATTTTCTTGAACTCTCACCAAGGTAATTCAAGTTCTGCGCCAATCCCAAGAAAGATGTATTCACATCTCTACTCTGCTTAGCATTTTGTACAGTAAGACCAAGATGGAAACCCTTGTTCAGGAAAGCTATACCTGCTGGATTTGTATAAACTCCATCTATATCTATAACCGCATCACGGCTTGGATTACGTAGAAACGAAGCGCTCTGATTAGTATTTGTAAGGAGACCACCAGCATTTACTGATGTAGCAGTCACAAAAACAAGTGATGCAATAAATGTTTTCTTCATAATTGACATTGTTAAAAGTAATAGTAAAGTCTTAATCCTTGAAAAAACAAGAAGTTCAAGACCAGAATTCTTAAAACCGTGCCAAAGGTATGGATAAAAGTTTTCCCGATAAATTTTATCTAATAAAAAATACACATAAAGACTAAAAAACGACAATTTTGTCCTACAATCAAAAAAGGAAAGTCCTAATTTGATATTGAAAAAACATCACATATCATTATCGCATTTTTGTCCTATACTCCTGAGGGGTCATACCTATTTTTTTCTTAAAAAGTCGTATAAAATAGGACCCATCAGTATATCCTACAGAATGCGCTATTTCCTGCACAGAACGATAATCCGTCACAAGCAAAAGCTGGGCCTTTTCCAACTTCTTATGGGTAATGTACTGCAAAGGTGCCATTCCAATACTCTGCTTAAACTGCCTAATCAGATAAGGAGTAGTCAAACATGCGACATCGGCAAGTGAATCCACATTTATCTCTTCTTCCAAATGCGCCTGTATATACTTTAGGACCTTCTGTATGCGCGTATCCTCAGTCCACATCTTAGGCTTAGCACCATTGATAAACTTTGAGAATACAATATATACCATACCCCTAAGTTGAATCCTTTCGTATGTATGCATTCCTCGATACCTTTTTGCAAACATCGCAAAAGATTCATGATTATCATACCCTTGTGGGTCTGAGCGTTCAAGACGCAGAGCCAAATCTGGAAATGTGCGACAAAAATACCTAAACAAAAATAGAGCATCATCTTCAACTGGTACTTCAAAAGGGAAATCATACATATCAAAAAGGTCAACCTGATTCTTCAACTCTTCATATACGAAAAGATAATAAAGACCAGAACCTGGGTCACACACATAACTATGGGTCACAAAGGCTGGCACAAGATATAGATGTCCAGGAGTAACTTCAAACTTTCCCGAAGGAAGCGTTATCCAGCCATGTCCTTTTTCTACATAGTATATACGAGCAAATGGAGATGCAAGACCCTTCACCGTCCACGTACGATGAGACTCGACATAGCCAAGATTCAATACCAATAAGTCAAGAATATTCATATCTGTGCCCATAGAAAAAATCCTCTTTTTTTTGTTTGGTGCAAAGATAATAAAATATTTTATTTTGTCCTAATATATAATAATTTTGTGCTATCAACTCATATAACGTAAAAATACTAATAATTTTTGAAACAAGTATGCTATAAAAAAATCCCCCAAAGACTCAATAAGTCTTCGGGGGATATCTACCATATCATTAAAGAAAAACTATAACTCTGCTATAGCCTTCAAATAATTTTTCATATTACCGGCCTTCATAATTTTCTTATATGGCTTTTTACCAATTTCAGGCTCCATATATTCCCAAAAGCAACGAACCTTACTCAACAACTGCATTTCATTTGGAATTATGCCCTGTAAATGCTCCAAGAATGCCATATGCATAGTTCTCAAAAGAGTATTACGTTTATCTTCATCCCACTCTTGTCCGTCAACATATTCACGAGCCAAAGATGGACGCGCCAAAAGTCCCCTACCAATCATCACACCAGCAAGGTTAGGGTACATATTCTCAATACGCTTTATATCCTCTACAGAATGTATCTCCCCATTATACATAATCGGATTAACAGAATCCTGCAAAATCGAAGAAAATGCCTCCATATCCACTTCTCCTTTATATTGTTGACTAGCAACACGCGGATGAATAGCTACATGAACAAGTGGAGTGCCATTCAGAATAGGAAGAACGTTACGCCACTCATCATGGAAGTCAAGCCCCAGCCTCATCTTAGCAGAGAATTGCACATCCGAAGTAGCTCTGACAATATCACAAATCTCTTTCACACGGTCTATAGCCTGCATTAGTCCTGCCCCGCGTCCATGACGTGTCTGTAGCGGAAAAGGACACCCCATATTGATATCAACCCTCGAATACCCGAACTCACGTATAGCGTCAAGCACCGTTTGAAATTCCTTTCCACCATTAGCAATTATCTGCGGTATAACATTCACCCCTTCATTAAATTCCGGACGTATATCCCTCAAATCCTTACTACGAAGGCCTCCGTGTTCAAGACGAATGAAGGGGGTGTAATATGCATCTACACCTCCTACAAACTTATTATGAATACGTCTATACGCATCCTCAGTATACCCCTGAAGCGGAGCAAATTCTATCTTCATCCTCAATACTTCATTTTGAGAAAATTTGTCTATAAAGCTTTAAGAAATACCTAAAGTAATTTCATACAAAGAAACAGTCTCGTCATTTATCTTCGCTTACATCCTTTCTCCGAAATAATTAGTATCAGCCAGTTTAATTAGATACTGTCCATACTGATTCTTTTTCATAGGTTCAGCTATTTCGCGAAGTTTCTCGGTCGTAATCCACCCCTGACGGAAAGCTATGCCCTCAAGACATGCAATTTTAAGACCTGTACGCTTTTCAAGCACTTCTATGTAAGTACTTGCTTCAGAAAGAGAATCGTGAGTACCAGTATCTAGCCAAGCAAAACCACGACCAAGATGTTGCACCTTCAAATTTTTCTCAGCAAGATACTCTTGGTTGACTGTAGTAATCTCTAATTCTCCACGAGAAGAAGGCTTAATATTCTTTGCTATCTCAACAACAGAATTTGGATAGAAGTATAGACCAACTACAGCATAATTACTCTTTGGCTTTGCAGGCTTCTCTTCTATAGACAAACAATTTCCCTCCTTGTCAAACTCAGCCACTCCATAACGTTCAGGATCATTAACCCAATATCCGAAAACAGTAGCCTTACCCTTAGAAGCATTCTCAACACTATTCTTCAACATCTCAGAAAAACCACGTCCATGGAAAATATTATCGCCTAACACAAGACATACATCATCCTTACCGATAAATTTTTCTCCTATGATAAAAGCCTGAGCCAATCCGTCAGGACTCGGCTGCTCTGCGTATTCAAAATGCACACCATAGTCAGAACCATCTCCAAGCAGTCTCTTAAATCCTGGTAAATCGTATGGAGTGGATATAATAAGAATCTCCCTAATACCTGCAAGCATAAGCACAGAAATAGGATAATAAACCATTGGTTTATCAAATATTGGAATAAGCTGCTTGCTTACACCCTTAGTAATTGGGTAAAGGCGTGTGCCACTACCACCTGCCAAAACGATTCCTTTCATATCGAACTATTCTAAATGTATTATCTAATTTTACTGGCCCCCCAAAATATCGAGAAGGCACTATGAAAAAACAAAAATAAACATTTATTTCCAAACTGCAAAAAAAATGCAAAAAAAAATAGCAAGCAACCATCACGGCCGCTTGCTACCAGTTCAACAATAATAATATGTTCTGCTAATAATAGACATTAAATTTAATCATGAACATTCAATAGTTCCTATTAATTATACATAATATATACCATCAAATAAGTAGTTTTAGGTCTAATAAATAATCAGGATAACTTAGGCATCGCCATAAGCTGTTTCTCCGTGCTCATAGATATCAAGTCCTTCATCCTCGATACGAGCTGGAACTCGAAGACCATGAACCTTATCAATAACTTTGAATACAATATATGCAGTACCTGCGGCCCAGAGTCCAACTACAGCAGCTCCGAAACACTGTGCTCCGAGGAATCCAAATCCTCCACCATAGAAAAGACCTACCATAGTATCGTTTACCTCACCTGTAGCAAAGAGTCCTGTCATAATTGTTCCGAGCACACCACATACACCATGAACTGAACTTGCACCAACAGGATCGTCAATATGTAAAACATGGTCGATAAATTCTACCGAGAATGGCATTACAAAACCAGCTACAGCACCAATTACAGCAGCTCCACCAACACTTACCAAGTCACATCCGTCGGTAACAGCTACGAGTCCTGCAAGAATACCGTTACAAGTAAGTGAGAGAGATGGTTTTCCATAGCGGAACCAAGAAACGATAAGCGTAGCAATACCTCCTGTACATGCTGCCATATTTGTTGTTACAAATGTATGAGATATAGCCGTTGAGTTTTCAAAACCGTAAGCAGCAAGCTGTGAACCTGGGTTAAAACCGAACCATCCAAACCAAAGGATGAAAACACCAAGGGCAGCGAGAGCGAGTGAGTGACCTGGGATAGCGCGTGAATGACCATCCTTGCCATATTTACCTCTACGGGCACCAAGGATTAATGCTCCAACAAGACCTATCCAACCACCAACAGAGTGAACTACTGTAGATCCGGCAAAGTCATGGAATCCTGTACCAAAAATATCGTGCATGAATGTGCCTTCACCACCATCGTTAAGCCATCCACCACCCCAACTCCAATGGGCCTCGATAGGATAAATAAATAATGAAATACAGAGAGAATATGCTAAATACATTGAGAACTTAGTACGTTCAGCCATAGCACCAGAAACAATTGTTGCTGAAGTAGCGCAGAATACAGTTTGAAAAATAAGATAACCCTCGATTGGAATACCGCCAATGCCCTCTGTATCGAAGAAAGAAAGATCTCCAAAACTTGGCATACCCATGAAGCCACCAGCACCAAACATAATACCAAAACCGACAAGCCAGAAACAAACGCTTCCAAGCATAAAGTCACAGAAGTTTTTCATCAAGATATTAGCCGTGTTCTTCGTTCTTGTAAAACCTGCTTCACAAAGTGCGAAGCCTGGCTGCATAAAGAACACAAGCATAGCGCCCAAAAGCACCCAAACAGTATTCAGAGATATTTCAGATGTTGATGCAGCAGCCGCTATAGCATCAGCCGTTTCTTCAGCTTTGACCAACATTGGCGCAATAAGCATCGCTGCTACCAATGATAGCCTCATATAATCAATCTTTTTCATAAATGAGAATTCGTTTTGTGTTTGTAATTGTATCTCGCAAGTGGATATAAATACCCCGAGATTATAGTTTTCTTTAAGTTTGTGAGAAATTTATATAATAAAATAACAATAGAACATTTTCTAAAATAATGGTTTATCTCATAAGCTCATCAAATACAGATATAACCCATTTTTAGCTCTTGAAGTCCAAGTATGCTAACATGTTCTAAAAACATTTTCTAATCTTCTCACTTAGCCTGCTCGGCATTATATAAAGCTATATCGCCTCGCTCACCTGTACGAATACGTATTGAATCCTCTACAGGTATGACAAAGATACGGCCATCGCCTATCTCTCCTGTCTGAGCAGCCTTAATAACAGCTAATACTGTCTTTTCAGCATTTATGTCTCTTACGACAATACTAATAAGAATTCTCTCAATAAAAGAAGTGTCATACTTTACGCCACGATAGATTCTCTCCTGGCGCATCTTACCTACACCACGCACATCGTAATAACTGAACCATTCGATGTCTGCTTCCAATAAAGCCTCCTTGACATCCTCAAACTTAGTCTTACGAATGATAGCTTCAATCTTTTTCATAATTATTTGTGTTTGTTTTAGTTTGTTGTGCTTTTTTGTGGCTGTCAGGAAACCGACGTTTCCCGACAGCACTCTCGCGTTTAACGCATCATATTATAACGAATGAAATGTCAAACCATATATGTTTCAAGTCTTAAAGTCCGACTGTGAAACCTGCTGTGAAATACAACTTTTCTGTACTTGGATTAGCTGCAAGACCAGCAAATACAGGCAGTTTGAAAGTTGGCGTAATCTCCAATTCCTTTGTTGCCTTCAGGGATATATTTGCGACAGCAAAACCTGAAGCGTCGGCATAAAATGCTGTCTCAAAAGGCACTATACCAAGAGCTGCTTCCCAATCACACCCACCAAGTTTGAATGGTGCAGCAACTTCAAAGTATGAAGAGTAAGCTCGACTTCCATCAGATGGCTTACAGTAGTCACTTCCAGCAAAATTGGTAAACCAATTGAGCGACATACAACCAAAGTCATACCCAACATTTGCCTCATATACGTGACTCGTAGAATGAGCCGCATATTCAAAGTATCTACCTGGTGTTGTACTACTACCATAAGTACAATAATAATCTGTAACTCCAATAGTTAAACCACCTACAGTATAAGAGAGTGTAAAATCAATTTCTTTTGTCGTTGCATCTGTTGCCAGTCCGTAAGACCCCCATGCTGACAAACTAAAGCCTGCATAACTGACACCAAGTGTTGGCTGAACAGCTGCGCTTCCCAAGTCCTGGCCACGCCAGATGTAATTACTTACAACATCCGCACTAATAGATGCCTCAACCTTGTCTTGTGCACTTACTGCGGCAGGGGCCATAATTGCGGCCACCACTGCCATGTTCAATACCAATCTTTTCATAAAACTCATTTTTAATAATGTTTCTTTTTTTGTTTGTGTTGTATTCGCCGTGTCTAAATTTTGTGTTTGAATTGTTGATGAAAGGCTCTATTTACAAGATCTTTTACCTTAAAATACTTTATTGAGTTATCTATTCGCCTATTTTGATTTTTACTATAACATTTTGGTCAACCTTTCCTTTTTTATTCTATTCTATCTTGTGCCTGTGTCATTTTGTCGTTTCTATGTAAAACTTTGTCGTTATTTTTTGTTTGCGATGCAAAGGTAAATATCTTTTTGCAAACTAAAAACACATTTTAGCTTTCTTTTTGATATTTTTATGAAAATAATTAGATTTTGATACATATTGCACACTTAATAAGTGATTAAGAATATCAAAAGCACATTTTTATTGGTTTCACAAATAGTATAAGGCATCAGAAACATTATCTAAAAGATTAAATTATTCCGCAAAGAATTACAAAAATAACCATTTTCGACGTTTTTACTTTCCTTTTGTATTATCACACATATAATTTCTTTCTATTACCTGCATGTGACACTTTGCAAAACTTTAGAAACAGAAAATTTAATAAGGCCATACAAATTCTTTTCTCCTAAAAAAGAAAAGCATCAAAAAATATCGAAAAGTATCAAAAAGTATCGAAAAGCATCAAAAAGTATAGAAAAGCATCAAAAAGTATAGAAAAGCATCGAAAAGCATCAAAAAGCATCGAAAAGTATAGAAAAGCATCAAAAAGCATCGAAAAGCACATTTCAGTCAACTCCATTACATATATTTGCAACGCATTTCTGAGACGATGTTCTTACGAACCTGATACGAAGGTAATACGAACCGTTGCCGAAGAAATTTACAGGAGAAATATGTCAAAAGGTAAAAACACAGAATGGGAAACATATATTTTCCATTCATAACCACAACTTACCCAAACCGACATAAAGAAAAAGAACATGCCATATTGTTCATTTCACGAAAAAGTTGTAAATTCGCACAGACTTTGAAAAGCAAGACAAACAAAAATGACAAAGGGTAAAATTATAGTTGCCGGAATAGGTCCAGGCAGCAAAGAAGACATCACGCCAGCGGTGCTTGAAGTTGTAAGCCAAAGCGACGTTGTGGTGGGATACAAACATTACTTTCAATTCATCGAACACGCGCTCCGACCTGACGCCGTATGTATAGACAGCGGAATGAAACAGGAAAGACAACGTGCCGAAGAAGCATTTTGCTACGCACTAGAAGGTAAAAACGTATGCGTCATTTCCAGCGGAGATGCGGGAATATACGGAATGACACCCCTCATATATGAAATGGCCAAAGAAAAAGATGCAGACATAGAAATCTGCGCTCTACCAGGAATTTCTGCATTTCAAAAGGCCGCATCACTACTTGGAGCACCAATAGGCCACGACCTTTGTCTCATTTCAATGTCAGACTTGATGACTCCATGGGATGTAATCGAAAAACGTATCAAGGCTGCTGCCATAGGTGACTTCGTTACGGCAATATATAATCCAAAAAGCCATGGAAGATATTGGCAAATATACCGGTTAAAGGAAATATTCTTGAAAGAACGCAGCGCCAGCACACCTGTAGGATACGTAAAGAACGCTGGTCGAGAAGGACAAGATATCCACATCACCACACTGGCCGAATTCAACCCTGAGGATGTAGACATGTTTACCGTCATACTGATAGGCAATAGTCAATCATACATCTATCAAAATGCCTTCATAACGCCAAGAGGCTACTATAGGGAAATGACTGACGAAGGAAAGAACATGGGGCAGAACATCATGATACGTTCCTTCAAAACCATACGTGGAGAACTCAAGAACTCAGACATTCCACTTTGGAAATTATGGCCTATGCTACACGCCATTCACACCACAGCAGACTTTGAAATGGAAAAA
>JAILIJ010000143.1 GCA_024695315.1 Bacteroidaceae bacterium | reverse complement strand
TCAGTTATTTCTTTACTTCTGTAGACAAGGACAAGTAGGAATGATGGAAACAGAGAAGGAACTATTAAACGAAATCGTCAACGGAAACCGCGCCGCAATGCGACGTTTCTATGATAGATATGCAGGCTTTGCCATGGCTACAAGCCATAGGTATATACCTGACATAGATGCCGCACGAGACATCGTGCACGACGGATTCGTGAAATGCTTCTCTAACATCAGCAAATTCAACTACCAAGGTGAAGGGTCACTGAAAGGGTGGTTCCTGAGAATAATCTCAAACGCTGCCATTGACTACATCAAGCAGCAAGACAAGATGGTTTTCACAGAGGAATTTCCTGAAGACGATGATGACACACCACCCGACGATGAACCAAACGTCAATGACGTGCCAATGGAAGTGATCAACGATTTCATCGGGCAACTGCCTTCCGGATACCGAGCCGTCTTCAACCTGTATGTGTTCGAAAAAAAATCACACAAGGAGATAGCTCAGATACTAAATATAAAGGAGAACAGCTCCGCATCTCAGTTCTCTCGATCTAAGAAGATGCTGGCAAAAATGATTAATGATTATCTAAAAGCTCAAAAACTATGACAAAGCAAGATTGGACTGACCGACTTCGCTCTCGAATGGACGATTATCAGGAGGCTACTCCTGACGATCTATGGAGCCGTATAGAATCATCTTTGCCTGAGCCACAAGCGGAAAAGAAAAGCAAGGTCGTACCGCTATACTGGAAACGATGGACAGCTGCAGCTGCCATTATAGCAGTACTCGCCGGAGGATACACGTACCTAAAATACAACTCCGCAAACCTCGTCGACGTAAATACGCAAATGGCCCAGAAAACCGACTCTTCTCTTGACACAAAGGACAATGCCAACACTAACGGCAATAATTCTTTAACGTCCAAAACACTACAAGAGAAATCTTCTGAGACTTCCCAAACATCAGAATCCTCTGATGTCATCAGGAAATACCCTTCCGACCTTGTCCGAGAATCAAAAGGTACAACAGGTAATTATCTCACACACAACTCTTCAAAAGTATCTACCTCTGATTCTAAGACAACAACACAAACTGACACTCATGACAGCATCCTGCCTTCAACAAATAAAACAACAGAACAGGCTGACAAAAATGCTAAACTCACATCAGAAAACAACACAACTTCTGACAACAGCAAACAGCATGAAAATATAACTAATAGGAATGCTGACAAGAGGAACACTAACAACGGCCTACAAAACCCATACGAAGACGAAGACTTCTTCTACAAAAGACGTCACAAAAAACATAGCATGAAGGTCAACGTAGGCTTATATGCTCTGAACGGCCTCGCAAGCAAAAACTACGGCGAAAGCGTGATGATGAGTAACGACATGCTCAAACTATATAACAAACACGGCATCTCATCACGATCATCACTCTCAGCAACGTCAGGCACTACGCTCATAGGATTCTCCGAAGGGACACACCACAAGGCACCCGTGTCTTTTGGACTCTCCGTCGGAATACCTTTCAACGATAAACTGACACTCACTTCTGGACTGGTATACACACACCTCTATTCAGAATACTCTCGACTCATCATAACCGACAACTTCAGCTCTGAACAGAAACTCGATTATGTGGGCATTCCATTAAGCCTAAACTACGCAATATGGAATAATAAAAAGATAAAGACCTACATCGCTGCCGGTGCACAAATTGACATGAATGTCAACGCCACAATAGAAACGAACGGCACAAAAACAGACATCGAAAAAGACGCTATGCAGGTTTCTGGACTTCTGAACGCAGGACTACAGTATAATATCATTCCACAAGCCGGAGTATATATCGAACCAGGACTCAGATACTATTTCGACAACCATAGCGAGGTGGAAAACTACTTCAAGGAGAAGAAACTCAACTTCAACCTACAAGTAGGATTTAGATATAATTTCCAATAAATAAGGAAATACATTTTGCACTTTATATATAACAAACGCTTCCCCGAGTATTGGCAACAAACCATACTCGGGGATTTTCTTTCTCCCAACCCTCCACAGCCCATACAGGAAAAATCCCCACATCAAATAGGGAAAACATCCCCACCATTAGGCTTTTAACCATTGTCCCCACCACATAAACCAACTATATTTGCAACATCAAAACAAACTTCTTTATCATAAGAAGAAATAAAAATACTAACCGGACGCAAGTCCATAAAACATAACGATTATGAAGGCAAATATTTTCTTAGGTATCGTGACAATCATGACTATGATGACTACCACTTGTTTCGCAAATAATAAAGGAAATGTCAACAACCGCAAGCCAGAAACAGTCGTCGTAATAAACAAAAATAATAACACCAAAGTTATTATCCACAAAGACGCAAAGTGCAAGAACCACCGACACCTCACAACTCCTGTACGTAACTGCAACTGCAAGCACTGCAAGAAACTACGTAAGCACATCGCTGCAGCCAACTACCGCAACGCACGTACACACACAGTTGTCACTCACGTCAACTACGGAAGAAGATAACCGCACAAACGTCCCCCCAAAAAACAAAGAGACGCATCATCAACGATGCGTCTCTTATTCTTTTACCCTTAGTAAAATTACCTAAACTAATTTCTATAAACCTGAAAAATACCTAAACATATAATATTATAACTACCCCTAAGAAAAATAACTAAATTTCACCTATCCTAATAAAACGAACCTGATTATTAACCCGATAAACTAATTTTTTCTATATATTAATGCTATCTATATTCTCTGCTATAAGAATATTCCCTATTTATTTCACCTGTTATAATAGAACAATTCGTGTGTTGATTTTAATTTTATGTTACAAAGATACGACACAAACACATAACCTGCAACATTTCTTTATCGTTTACGATTTACCACTTTTCCATTGGACTATATTCCGTCCTACTCACTAATATTCTGCAACTTAGACCACATCAAACAAAAGTCCACGAAATTTACATGCACTACACCTTTTTTTCCTTTCCGCCTCCATTTTTACATTTTCGACGTAAAATGAAAAACAGTCCAAAACACGCCCTCCCCCATTTTTCGCCCACGGAAATCAGGGATCTAACGGAAATTTCCCCACGAACATATCTTAATTCATGACTCTTAAATCTTAATTCAGAAGATTCTTCACTAAAAAAGGTGCTTCATCATCGAAGCACCTTTTAAACGTTTTACCCTAGTAATTACTTAAACCTGAATGTTAATACCAATATAAAAATTCATCAATATATATATTATAACAACCCCCAAAAAGAAAAAAAAACATTCACCAAATACTTAATAATTTTATCATTACATTCACCTGAAATCCCGTCTATTAATTCATATACCTATGCTATTATAATCCCTATTATATATCCATTTATTATAAACTTTATACTGCAAATATACACCCAAACACCATCACCGTCAAGAAAAATCACACGCAAACGATGTAACATAATTCCGGTGGACCAACAACGCATCCAACCAACTATAATTCATCCATATATACAACACATAAACTCAGTCCACCAATTTTTCACACACTCACCAACATAAAGCAACTGGACTCCAAAGTAACATTTTGCACCCAAAATGAAAACGCCACATTATAGGATATAGCCACATAAACTTACAAATCACCCAATGCAAAGACGACATCTATTCCCATCGCGCCCACCATCATTTTTAACATCATAGCCCCGTCAAAACTTTTTTATCCTAAGGAACAAATCGTTAGAAATTATGCTAACCTTTTTTCGACTACGTAAATTATGGAACAAACGGAATTTTTCGAAAGGTGAAACCGCATTTTCCGTGCTTTCCGTGCCTTCCGTGTTTGCAAAAAAAAGTTGAGATATTGCGCGAGAAATAGCCGTACAATCGAAAAACACATAAGCGTAAAAACCGTAATAACGCAATCGCCCCCTTATCATAAAAAACAAAAAAAGTGCGCCAAATTGGACGTACTTTTCTACCCCACCTCCTTCGGCAACGCTTCGTATTACCTTCGTAACAGCTTCGTAAAACATAGCAGATGAGTATCGATTTCTGATGCCTGAAATATTATCTCATCCCCTTTTGGATTCGGAGCTTGACGCGCACCGTCAGATGAATATTCAAAGATAGTAAAAACAACATGATTTTGCAAGTTTTTACCCTCTCAAAAATAGCTTTAACATAAACTTTAACATTTTAACACTTTCGATTCGAAGCACTGTAATTTCGACTTTACAACAGAGTTGTTATTAAAAAAAGGACTTATCATAAAAAAACAGCATTTTTTTAGTGTATTTCCAAGAAAAAGAACAAATTAACATAGAATGATAAAAGAATTGAATAATGATGACAAGATAATACAAGCACGAATTACACATAAAATACCCATTAAACGAAAATTTGGTTTTTTATGGGGGATTTTTTTCGATAGAGCCATCATATACATAGCTAATAACTATATAGATACAAGCATTTTTTAGAAAAAGGGGATTTTTTCTCAAAAAGTTTTTAAAATCTATTTCATACAAGATTGTATCATGATATAGGTTAACGTTAGTCCTGTTATTTTTATTAAACTTTCGCAAGTTCTTCAAATCCTTACATACAGAAAATAAAAAAAACATTAGTTTATTCTCGGAATGAGTAAGATACCACTCGAAATGCCGGATAAAACAATATTAAGTATATAAAAGTAGGTTGTGAATTGCTTTCAAATTAGTATCTTTGTACATGCACATACAGCATTTGCTAAACGAAAATGTACGCATTAATAGTTGTGAATTGCTTTCAAATTAGTATCTTTGTACATGCACATACAGTTCTTCTCTTCTGTCTCTTTCTCCGTAACGTGTTGTGAATTGCTTTCAAATTAGTATCTTTGTACATGCACATACAGCTATATAGAAGCCGAAACAGTTATTGATACGTTGTGAATTGCTTTCAAATTAGTATCTTTGTACATGCACATACAGCTTTAAATCTTAAATATATGACTACAGGACTGTTGTGAATTGCTTTCAAATTAGTATCTTTGTACATGCACATACAGCTTAATGTACCATGCTATATGTTCTAAAGTAGTTGTGAATTGCTTTCAAATTAGTATCTTTGTACATGCACATACAGCAAGAGGTATAAAAAGTACGAAGTATTAACGGTTGTGAATTGCTTTCAAATTAGTATCTTTGTACA
>JAILIJ010000105.1 GCA_024695315.1 Bacteroidaceae bacterium | reverse complement strand
ACCAAGCGTATTTTCTCTGTTAATTCCTTCGGCAACGCTTCGTATTACCTTCGTATGAAGTTCGTAAGAACTTTGCCTCTGAAATGCGTTACAAAGATACAACATAAGATTTTCGAAATATGCTTTTCGATACTTTTCGATGCTTTTCGATGCTTTTTCATACTTTTTCATACTTTTCGTTCCTTTCACATATATTTGTGTCTAATACTAATTTTATTATTGAACGTTACGATACAAAAACGAACATCTCAAATTTTACAAAAAATATGTGGGCACATACGAAATGCGCCCACATAAAATAAACATGCTACAACAGCATGGTAAAATTTGACGTCCACATCAATACATCCAAACACATTTTCCGTTTTCGACATTCTTCTTTACGTCAAGTTTATTACACATCTTAACGTATTCATTCTTTGTCAATGGACCGTATAGTTTTTGAATACTTTTCTGTATTATCCAATAACATTCATCTAATTTGCTGATTTCATCTAACCACAGATTCACACTATCACAATGTATTGTCTTTCGTAAAAGCAATACTTTACAGTACCATGCGGATGGTACTCCAGTACTCTGCGGAAAAAACTGCAGTTTTTCCCGCAGAGTACTAATTCATACTCCTATATGGCGTTTTGTGCCAATTATTTGCGTAGAAAAACATAGATTAGATTTTGAAAATATAACCGCCAAACCGTACAACCACAAATAGGGAACGCCCACTAAGTCATAGAATATGATATTCCATTCCCCGTGCAAGCATGTCCCTGCTATTTGATGGTTTATTCACTCTTCCCCATTCTGCCACCTACATTATTACCTTTCATCTTGCTTTCATGTTCTTTTTAGTATTGTAAAAGGCAATTAGAACTATAGCAGCAATGGCTAAGATGACAATTACAAATAACTTTATATGTTTTATGAATCCGCTATCTTGAACGTCATTTTCAAGACGTTCATCGAGTAGGTTCGTTAGATTAGTACAAGCCTCTTCGTAGTGCGAAGTTGTAAGCATAAGTTGAGCTTGTGACTTATGTACCTTACCATAATAAGATAATTCCTCATCATCAATGGAGTTGAGGACTAGTTGTATCATCTTAGTTGCTATATTTGCTCTACCAGCCTTAATATATTGACTTGATAAAAGTGACAATACCTTGTAGAACTGGTTAGCAGGAAGAGTATTCTTGACTTTGACGAGTTTTTCAGCTACCACCGTATTTCCGAAACCACGTATATCCATAAGTTCGCATTCGTTTGCGAAGAAACTGATAGATTCGACAATCGCGTCTACGTCCTGTTGTTCGATGGCATCGTTCATCCACTCGAGTGATTTGAGGTAACTGTCGAGTTCTGGAACACCATATCCAAGGTAACGGCAGTTGACGGCAGCCAACTCTTCGTAGAAAGCATCTACATAATTCTTGTTATTATTGTCAACCGCAATCTTGAGCCCTCTGGTAGCATATTTGATTTTACCATACATCCAGTATCGCTCAACGTCGGCCATTTGGGTGCTGAATGAATATAATGATGTAGAACCTACAGAGTCTGCGATAGTTCCCTCTCGTGCTATCTCATAGTTTTTGTCGATGGCATTGCACGAGTCCAGTAGAGCGTGCATCTGTCCATCGATACGTTCTTTTGTGATTCTATCGAGATTGGTATTTGATACATCTTCCTCGTCGCATGAAGAAAGGAGTGCAAGAGCCACAATGGCAGTCAAAAGATATTTTACCATGTCAATATGTGTCATTGGTTATCATTTATGGAATACAAGTATGCTTGTTCTTTCATGTCGCGATAGCATGAATATCGTGAACCGTCCTCGTTTTCTGAAAGGAAGTCAGCTATTTCCCATTTCTGCATTTTGTCATTGTAGACAACGGAAAGTATATGTCGGGTGACAGATGGTCCGTTATGGATTTCTATCTCCGTGACTCCAGCATTTTCTCTTACCATCTCAAATGCTACAATACGCATGGTGACAGTCCCAGATATGTCTTGTGCCCAAATCCATTCATCAAAGTCAACTCCGACGATTTCTCCAGTCATAGCACAGATAGAGTCGCAGACTCCACATATTTGTTTGTATGCGTCAGTACAATATTTGTTAATCCACACGTTGCGGTCAAAACGTTCCTCATTATATGCCGCCAGCACTTCTTTGTACACGTCTCTGACAAAGTCTGTCATCTGATCTTCTTTCTCTCGGAGATCGGTAGTACGGAATCTGTTTGCGGTGTTATCTCCGACAAACAAGGCTTCGACATCTTTGTCGGATACTTTGTCGGCCGCAGTCTTAGCTTTCTGTCCGCAGGATGTTAGGGCCATTATCAAAAGAATGGCATAGATATACGTTGACTTATACATAATTTAGTGAGTCTAATAAATAAAGAATATACGTTTGGGTCAATAATCTCCGAGGCATGGGAGAGAAAAGCAGAAATAAAAAGAATATTTTTACTTATGCTTATAAGGTTGGGTGATTTATAAAGAACCGATTATTCTGATTCTTAACTCCTGTCCAATCTCCCTTTATTTATGATTCTTAATCTCCCAATCCTTTATCGAACACGGAAGAAACGGAAATGACGGAAAGTAAAGGCTGTTAGCCTTCTACATTTCCGTATCTCCGTAAATTCCGTGTTCGGTTTTATACAATAGGCAGAAGAAGAAGATTTCTGTTTACTGTTGTAAGGTAGGACGTTCTCCCCAAACAAAGTAATTTATTTCTATCACTCCGCCCAAACTTTCCTCTGAGTCCTCTTTTAAGTTCTCAAATCTTATTTTTTATTTTTCCAATTCTAACTCTTAAATAGATATGTCATGCAGAATATCGAAGAGGCGATGGTCAAGAACACGGTTCTCTTTGATAGCACGTGAGAAAGGCACATAGACGATGGCATCGTTATCAATGCCGACCATGACATTGCGGAGTCCTTTCAAAAGTGCCTGTATGCTTGCTGCTCCCATTCGACTGGCAATTATACGGTCATGGGCTGATGGACGTCCACCACGCTGGAGGTGTCCGAGGATAGAAATACGGACATCAAGATCAGGATATTGATTCTTGACGACCTCAGCATAATGCATAGCTCCACCTACTTTGTCATTAGCGGCAACAAGGACGATACTTGAGTTCTTTGTCTTGCGGAAACCGTTTTGAATAAATGTATTGAGCTGTGAATCGTCTATGCCAACAGAAGGTACGATAGCTTCTTCACATCCTGCAGCTATAGCTCCATTGAGGGCGAGGAATCCAGCATCATCTCCCATAACCTCGACGAAGAATAGTCGTTCGTGTGAAGTCGCCGTGTCGCGAATCTTGTCGACGCACTGCATGATGGTGTTCAAAGCAGTATCGTAACCGATTGTAGTATCTGTACCACATAGGTTATTGTCGATAGTTGCTGGAATAGCAATACAAGGAGTATCGTATTCCTGAGCAAAGATACGTGCGCCATGGATGGTACCATCACCGCCAATGACGACGAGAGCATCAATCTCTTCTTTCTGTATATTCTCGAATGCCTTTTGACGACCTTCAGCGGATAAGAAGTCACGACTTGCAGATGATTTGAGTATTGTACCACCTTGCTGTACGATGTTACTTACATTTTGAGTTTTGAACTCAACGATATCTCCATCTATAAGTCCTTTGTAGCCTCTGTAGATGGCTTTTACACGCAATCCGTTATAGATTGCAGCACGAGTGACGGCACGTATGGCACTATTCATGCCCGGTGCATCATTGCCGGAAGTTACTATTCCGATGGTTTTAATCTCTGGCATATCTTTTATATTTTGTTGTACGGTTATACGTTTTGAGGTTATACGGTAGGACCAATATCTGCGAACAAACTCTTAATCCTTATTTGTTAATATTTCCATTTCCTTCTAGTATTCTCTCCTTACAAGCCTCCATCAGCCATTTAGGAGTAGATGTCGCCCCACAAATACCTACAGTCTGCACATTGCGGAACCATTCGAAGTCAATCTCTGAAGGGTCGTCGACCATGTGTGTTCTTGGGTTGACCTTGCAACATTCGTTGTAAAGGACTTTTCCGTTGGAGCTCTTCTTGCCACATACGAAGAGTATCAAATCATGCTTTTCGGCAAACTGGCGGATATTAGGCATACGATTGGCAACCTGACGACAGATAGTATCGAAAGACTGGAATGTAGCGCCACCCTGCATATTATTTGAAATATAACTCACAATCTCGCGGAATCCTTCAAGCGACTTCGTGGTTTGCGAATATAAACGAATGTCACGCGTGAAGTCGAGCTGCTTGGCATCGTCTAGATTTTCTATTACGATAGCCTTGCCAGAAGTCTGCCCAACGAGTCCTACCACCTCGGCATGTCCATTCTTACCATAGATGACGATTTGTGAGTGTGGGTAGGCAGCGTAGTCGGTACGTATCCTCTTCTGTAGGTTTAGCACAACAGGACACGTAGCATCTATGAGTGTTATGTCCTGTGCTTTGGCCTTCTGGTATGTCTCTGGCGGTTCGCCATGAGCACGCAAAAGCATCGTGGTATCATGAAGAGAGTCTAGGTCTTCATGTCCCACAGTCACGAGTCCCATGTTTTTTAGGCGTTCACATTCACGTCCATTATGAACGATATCGCCAAGACAATAAAGAGAATCGCTATTTGCCAATTCTTCCTCTGCCTTCTTTATGGCTGTTGTCACGCCAAAACAGAATCCAGATCCATTATCTATCTCTATCAGCATGATAATTTCTTTTTGAATTGTACAATTATACAGTTTCCATGTATTTCGAAAATTTCGTGTTCGACACAATGGAGGACTTGGATATTCTTAGTACAAATCTTGATTCTTAATTCAATTCTCCCCAGCTCTTTCCTGGTACCTTGCCAGTAGCCATTCCTTCTGCTCCGCGATAGTCATGTTAGAGTTATCAAGTTCGATGGCATCGTCAGCCTTACGAAGAGGAGCCGTCTCACGATGAGTGTCGATATA
Source organism: Bacteroidaceae bacterium (assembly GCA_024695315.1). Classification (GTDB taxonomy): domain Bacteria; phylum Bacteroidota; class Bacteroidia; order Bacteroidales; family Bacteroidaceae; genus Minthosoma. Next base: position 4,582 of record JAILIJ010000105.1, on the reverse strand, counting down.
ATCGCGTTCCTGAACATTCTTCAGTATAGCATCGAAATCAAGGTTCTGCTCACCCTTAGCCTTCAACTCATCATAACGACGCTGAGCACGTATCTGGGCAGAAGCCGTAACGAAGATTTTCAGTTCTGCATTTGGGAACACGGCAGTACCAATATCACGACCATCCATAACGATGCCCTTCTCGTCGCCCATTCTCTGTTGCTGCTGAGTCAACAAGGCACGCACAAAAGGTAATGCAGCAATAGGACTAACCCTACTTGACACGGCCATCTGACGTATCTCCTTCTCCACATTTCGTCCATTAAGATATGCGTCTGGGCGTCCTGTCTCGGCATTAAACTGGAAAGAGATATTTACCTTACCAGCATCAATATCTGACTTCAATTCCTGTTCTTTGATGCCTTCTTCTGGGAAAAGCCCCTGCTCCATTGCGTATAAAGTGACAGAGCGATACATAGCTCCCGTATCGACATAAATATATCCTATTGTCTTGGCAAGATCTTTTGCCATGGTGCTCTTTCCACATGATGAGTACCCATCAATTGCTATAATAATTTTTTTCATAAGCTTGTAATTTGAGTCTAAGTGAAGGCTTACTGCCTGTCGAGAGTCAAATCTGTATCTTTAGTTTTCCTCGAACTTCACTATTACTTCTCTTTAACTGTCAAATCTTAGAGTGCCATTCCCACATTCATGATCAGTGAAGAAGATGATATGTGGTACTTTCCCCAGGCAACCCCAATCTTAATCTTTTTTATATTGATTCCTGCACCAAGACTGAGGCCAGCCCAATGGCTACCCGTATCAGCCACCTCCATCTCATGCGCTCTGCGGAGATTATATCCTATGGCTACCCACGAATAACGGGATGGAAGAATGTCTGCTCCCATTACCAAATGGCGGAAGAGAGGCAGACCGTCCCAATGAGTCATATCGTCGAACGTAAAGGACAGACGTATTGGCGCGTTTGACAAACGTTTACTTAAACCTATTGCCAAATCAAATGGCAAGGCTTCATGTGTCTCGTATAATGGATCCAATTGGCCTCCGAGATTACGGCCAACAATGGAAAAAGACATTCCATTAGCCTCATCGCAATAGTTAAGACCAAGGTCCACACCCAAGGCAGTTGAAGAATATTCTGCGTAGTTTGACACCAAAAGTTTGGCTGACACACCGCCCGACCAGTAGTCACTAAGCATATAAGCAAAACTACCCTGCACATCTATGTCTTTGGCAGAGAAATTGCCCACAGTCTCACCAGAGCTATCAGTCTCGTCCATGCTACCATAATTGAGGACCTGTCCTCCTACTGCCCATGATGCCCTATCGTTAATGGTTCGCGAGAAAGCAGCGCTAAGTTTTTTCGTGCTACTTATATATGATGTGTAGTCGAGGTTCAGCATCTTATCACTCACATTCGAGAGCAACGCCGGGTTGTTGAACGTGAATGTGACGTCATCGTCTATGATACTTATGTTTTGCCCACCAAGTGCCGCAGAATGTGCCGACACCGGAATGGTCAAAAATTCGTACGCTGTACTTCCACTCTGCGACCATGCGGCCAGTGGAGACATCATGAATAATATGTTAAGCAGTTTTCGCATCTATATAAATGAAAAGTATCCTTACATTAAGAATCTCTAAAGTTAAGAATGAAGATTAGGGAAATGGAAATGAGGAATCTTCGTTTCTCCCGTCATAGCATTCCTACCAGCCATACCGTATTTTTGAGCATAGCACTCACGAGTAACACAGAAACAACACACTTCAGAAAAGCATTTCGTTTCCTTCTCCTCGTTCAAGATGGTCATTCTTCATTTTCCACTTTTACTTTCTCATTTCCTCATAATAGGAATCAAGAAGTCTTTTTGCCGCCACGAACGATGTCATCTTACCTCCAAGCACGTCAAGTTCTGTACTCTTAAGCATCTCCTTAATCTTATTATTGTAATAGAAATCATTTTTCAGATGTTCGTTTATGCTCTCGTACATCCAATACTTTGACTGTTCATTACGGCGATACTGAAAATATCCGTTATCCTTAACTTTAGCGATATAATCGAATATCATTTTCAGCACCTCATCTATGCCCAACTCATAGAAACCAGAATAGCACCTTACTTCAGGCAGTACCCCACTATCAGGCATTGGGAAGAGATGGAGTGCATTACGGAAATGTGATGCTGCCAATTTTGCCTTTTCCACATTCTCTCCGTCTGCCTTATTGATGACGATGCCATCAGCAATCTCCATAATTCCTCGCTTTATGCCTTGCAACTCATCGCCCGTACCTGCCAATTGGATTAGCAAGAAATAGTCGACCATAGAATGACAAGCGGTCTCGCTTTGTCCCACACCTACCGTCTCAACAAATATATTGTTATAACCTGCCGCCTCACATAAAATTATCGTTTCGCGTGTCTTGCGCGCTACCCCACCAAGGCTACCAGCCGTTGGACTAGGACGGATAAAAGACTTAGGGTGTACCGAAAGTTTCTCCATACGTGTCTTATCACCCAAAATACTTCCCTTTGTCTTCTCAGAACTTGGGTCTATGGCAAGAACAGCAAGCTTTCCACCGTAGTTCTCGAGCAGATGAACTCCGAACACGTCTATACTCGTACTCTTTCCCGCACCAGGTACACCACTTATTCCTATACGTACACTGTTGCCCGAATATGGTAGACATTTCTCTATCACCTCTTGCGCCAACGCTTGGTGTTCGGGCAGCACACTCTCTATGAGTGTTACGGCCTGGCTGAGGATAGATACATCCCCCTTAAGAATACCCTCCACATATTCGCCAGAGGTATATAGCTTATGGCGTTTCTTCCTAATCTTTGAGAGATAAGGATTAACAATAGAAGGCTGCGCTACGCCTGCATTAACCTGCAAGCCCGCATATTCGGCAGAGTTCTCCGGATGGTCCATGGCAATAATGTTTTTAAGTCTATTTTCTGGTTACGTATATTCTTCAGCCGTCATCTTTCTCCATTCATATCATCCACCTCAACATAGGATTGACAGCTTCTATATCAGTCGAATTTCACATTGATGACCGCCTTAGGATATTTTGGATCATCAGTAATGAGCAACACTCGTGGTTGAGCCTTTGACACCCCAAGGAAACGGTTGTCAACAGTAATTTTCATATCCACACTTTCTCCAGGTCCTATCGTAGTCTTTGGCACACTAATAGTAATGGCCTGGTTGAAAGATTGTATATTTGTCAAATTGAGTGGCGCCAATCCCTTATTCGTGATTGTCACCTTTCCGTGCATCTTTGCCTTTGATGTTACTTTACCCAAAACATTGGTCTTGATACCAAGTTTCTTAGCCACGTTAGTTAGTGTGCTGGCCTTCTTGAGTACGAGGTCCGTAGTCGAGAGCTGCATTTTTGGTGTCAACTTACCATTGCTGACTGGCTTCTGTTCTGAAAGTTTAACAATGGAAACGGATATCTCATTATCGGTACCCACTTTATCACCTGGAAAACGTGGCACATAGATAGATGTCTGCGTGAGGCCCAATTCTGGTACATCTGCACCATGGGCGGTAAGTTCAATGGTTCCAAAATTATCACGTCCAATCTTCTCTGGGCGAACGCTCATCGTGATATATGGAGGCAGGTGCATCAGTTGAGGCACATACACCTTATCGCCCGAATTGTAAATCAAAATTGAAGTTTTAGCAGAATCACCTGCATGAAGATCAGGAAATTCAATATTATTTGTATTGACAGCAACATTATCAATCTTATATGGGAATAAGCTATCAACATTCAGTTCGAGCTTTGTACTCACAATGCCCTTCATCCTCACTCTGACAGGTTTTGAAGACGCATTTGTATAAACATCAATATATCGATCAAAATGCCCAAGCATCTTGGCATCATACGTCACTTTTATCTCTCCCCAAGCTCCCTTGGCAATATCCCCTTGTGTCCATGTTGGTGTCATACATCCGCATCCGGGATCAACGTCCTTGATAACGAGAGGTGCCTTACCTTTGTTCGTGAAAGAGAAAGTCGCAGTCACAGGAGACTTCCAAAGTGTAGTGCTTGTATTCACCGTACTTTGCTTAAAAGAAATTTTCTGCGCTTGACTCACCGCACAACACACCATAGACGTTATTATCAGTACAATCTTCTTCATTTATTATAATTTTTCGCTTCTATTCGATACTATTATCTTTAAGAACGACAAAGGTAGTAAGTTTTTTGGAAAATCCCATCAAAAGATAACATTTTTAATTTTAGAGTAACAACATTAAGGACTTATACGACAAAGTAGAAAAAAATGAAGAGTGCATAATCTTAAATCAAGTTCGAGATAAAATCAATATCCAAATTTTATGATAACCATATTTCAAACCACCATAAAAAAAGACAAAAATTTGAATATGGAACGGCAACCTTATACTATCTTGTCATGCGCTTTGCAAATTCCAATTAGAAGTGCAACACATCTGCGTGGTGACGTAAGCCCTAAACTATGAAAAACACTGCGGAGGTTTGCCGCGCGGCTGGGGGCGCAAAGCCCCCAAAGAGCGCACAAGGAGATGGCGGATGAAAGAAGCA
>JAILIJ010000078.1 GCA_024695315.1 Bacteroidaceae bacterium | reverse complement strand
CATGATGTTGCATCGCTCAAAAGATGCTCGGAAATCTGTCAACCATTGTAATCCATCGTCAACCATTGTCAACTTTCTCCACGATGTTGCAAAAATAAAGCCTCGTAAATTCCCTGCGGTAGAAATACGTTGCAAAAATAACGGGAATTTCCGAAGCGACCAAAAACAGTTCTCGAAGTGTCAAAAATTAGAAGTCGTTGTGTTACAGTGTTTTATATTTGGTTACTTTGTGTTGTTCATAGTAGTTTATAAGGCTCTAAATACAAAAAAAATATCTCTCTCGTCACCCTGTACGTTCTCAAGATTTTTGACAAACAAAGGTTCATCACTCTTAAGAGCCAACTTTTCAAGTTCAGGGCGCTTAGAAAGTGCGTCCATGAGCATATCCTCAATTATGTTTGCCTGCACCTTACTGAATGCCACTATTCCCAAACTCCTCTGCGGATCATGTGGAGCATCAGGATTATCTTCGTTTGGAAGCATCCGTTCTAATCGCATTATAGTCTCATCAACTATAGCCTTAGCTTCAGCTTTGTTACTACGGCTTTTACCGAAATCATAATATCCATCTATGTGCTGCAAGGTGACTTTACGCTCCTGATCGTTTACCGAAGGGAAAGTGATAAGTCGTCCGTCATAGAAATGCCTGTTACTGAATGCAATCAAACTTTCGTGTTTTGACCTGTAATGCCAGCTAAGATAATAACTTGGCAAGGATACAGAAATGCAGTCATCAAGAATAGATTCAAGATCATCTATTTCGACATCATCATCATTCGTAATATTAGCTGTAAAGAAACTTGTCGGCGGCATCTGTTTAGGGTCTCCCACAACGACTGTTGCCTTTGCTCTTGCAATCGCTCCCACTGCTTCGCTTGTAGGCATCTGACTTGCTTCGTCGAATATGACGATATCAAACTGCCCTTCCTTCATTTCCAGATATTGAGCTACAGATAATGGACTCATGAGCATACATGGACAAAGTTGTGGTAAGATATGACGAGTTCTATCAAGTATTCGACGTACTGAATATGCTCTACCTCGAGACGATATACGTTTACGTAGGAAAGTTATTTCTTCACTTATTTGCTTGTTACTTGTCTCGCCATGCGGGATACGCTGTGAAAGTCGGCTTACGAGTTCCTGTTGTGTCAGTTTCTTAAACTCGTCAGCTATATTACGATATTTCTCTATAATATCCTCGAATAGCATTCCGTTAAACGAGCGAAGCGCGGAATCATTATCTAAAATATCGAGTGCCATACGTAGGTAATAACCCTTTAGAAAAGCCTTGGCCGTCCGCTTGCCACTATTTCCGAGTAAGTAGTAATCCATAACGTGCGGAACATGATATTGCTGAATATCCTGAGCACGTAAGCTATAATGATACCATAATCTGAGACTGTCCTTGCTATTCTTCCACGAAAGGATGGAAGGTTCAAAGTTATCTATATTCTCCTTAATATGTGCATCGGTATCAGCAACATAAAAAAACGATTGCCACAATTCCTGTCTTTGCAGAATGTCCAAAGCCGTTTTCTTCACGAACCAACGGTTTAGCCATCCGCGTTCTTTCTTTTTGGCAGCCACGATTGTTTCTGGCAACGTTTCGAGACACCGAGTCACACGCTTTTGATTATCTGCCGTATTCTCCTTTGGATAGAGTCCAAGCAAAGGATGATGAGCAGGATGCATTCCTATAATGTTCTGAACCGTATCAAGAGTTTCCAACTGCTTGGCAAGTTCTTCCACCTGTTCCATGCTGAGGTGCTGGATGTCAGATATTGAAAACGGTATTGTATCCGAATCAATATCCAGATACCTGTTGATATAATCATAAAGTGACAGTCCCTCATTTCTTTTTGAATGAAGAGCTTCTATGTAGCTATTTAACTCTTGACGCTTCTTATATAGCTCATCCGATCTCTGTTGGAAACTGTTAGGAGAGCCCTTAGTCGGCACCTCAAGAGCCGTCTCCATTTGCGAGAGAAAAGATTTCTTATCGACCTTGTTACTATGCAGTTCAAGACAATATGGATCCAGTCCTATTCGATTCAGTCTTTCTTGGACCACATCAAGTGCAGCTTTTTTCTCCGCAACAAAAAGAACACGCTTATTGTGGTAGAGCGCATTGGCAATCATATTGGTTATTGTCTGCGACTTACCAGTTCCCGGAGGACCATAAAGTATGAATGAGTTACCCTTGTCAGACTTTATCACGGCTTCAAACTGTGAAGAGTCCGCATCCATTGGCATGGCATATTCTGAAGGTCTTGACGAGGTGTCGAGTTCTCTTGCCGATGGTATCACAAGTCCATCGGAAAGTAGAAGTCTGCCTTCCATCAAACTACGTATCAGCGGATGTGATTCAAGTACAGAAGGATTGGAATGTATATCGTTCCACATCACGAATTTGGCAAATGAGAATATGCCAATCATACATTCCTCCACAATCTCCCACTTGGCATTGTCCCGCTGCTTTTCGTTTACTTCTTGTAATGTAGTAGAGAGGATATTGAATATACGCTTCCAGTCTATCATTTCATTCTCATCCTCACATATTGGCGACAGTTCGGGAATCTCAAGTTCGAAACTTTGACGCATCATCTCCAGCAGAGTGATATTCATAAGCGGTTCCTCGTCACGTGTACGAATGACATATTTGCGTGCTCCGTGTCGGAGTATTTCTATAGGCACAAACATTATCGGAGCAAAATATGGCTTGTTGCTATCTGCCTCGTACCATCTGAGCGTTCCTATAGATAGAAACAACGTGTTAGCTCCGTTCTCCTCCAAACTTGTTCGTGAGGCACGATAAAGCTCTTTTATAGTAGCAAAATTATCCTTTTCCTCTATGTCAGTAACAAGTTCCTCAGCCGCCAAATGTGAGAGTATAGCATCTATGGCAAGATTCTTGACAGGTACGATATGCTTGCCCGACTTCATATTAAGCAGGTTATTTCTGAGAGACAGATCCAGCAGTTTCCTTTCCCAGAGCTGTTGCTTGTTCTTCAGTTTCTGTGATGTTACCGTACCATGTATCTCGTATGGATTCTTGTTGGCAAGTTCATCAAAGAGCTTATCATAATCGGTATTGTCATGAATCTCCCACCCTCCATGTTCTAATTCCACACCATGAGGTAAAGGGCGTATCATATTGTTTCGCGCAGACTGAACATCAAGGAAATATTTGAAATTCAACTTATGTTCCTTAAAAATGCTTTCCCCTTGCTTTATGGCCTCCTCTAAGGATTCTCCTCTTGTCAATGCAGTAGCTTCAATCAGCATTAAACACTCATGTCCTTCTGTCAAGCAATCCTCTATTATCTGCGGATTATATCCAACCATAGGAACAGCAATTCCAGGATTGACCCATGCGCCCATTATAGCATGTCCATCGAATAGAATTAACATGGTTCTAATTTTTATGCTTTCCAGACATGAACAAAGGAGCAAAGACAGTTCTATACAATTTCCCATCTTGTCGTGCAGCACTTTGTCAGCAAGTCGTATTCTTTGCCCACATGCTTCAAAACTTGGCGGAATACTTATGTATATTAATTTTTCATCAAGAAGAGCACGATATACACATTCTATCTGTTTTGCCACCCTACTGAAATCCAGCGTCAAGTATTCATCAAGATCTGGTCGTCCGGACATTTCTTCGAGGTATTTTGATGCTCTACGACTAATAGGAGGCAAGCATGGATTGTTGGGAATTACGAATGCAGCCAAAAGCTCCGGCATTACTGATATGCCATGCCACTGGTCGAATGCCATGAGCAACAAAGGAAAAGATTCGTTGACGACTACCGTGTTGTCAATCTTTAACGTAAGGTTGAATGATGTCTGAACAGCCTCAGTAAGAGCCATCAACTTAGAAGCAATAGGCATAAGTCTGATATCTTCAAAGCTAATCTGTGTATTCGCCGAGATAGCCTCAACCGTCTGCTCATAGGGTTCGAGCATATCACCAGTAATCTCGACCCTGACCATTTCCCAGGTCTCTTCTGTCGAATCGTTTTGTACAATAAATCGATAAAAAGCTTTTTGGTCATTCAGCATCATAGCATAATTGATAGATGCTAGATAATCAAATTTTATCTGTCCTTTGTATCTGCCAGAAATGAATATTGTCTTTTCCATAAACGTGCGCCTAATTATCTACCTAGAATCATTACCTCATCCTCTCCAGTCTCGTAAGTCTTATTTGCATTTGAAACTGCAGAAAGATACTGCGCGAACCCACCATTAATCTTTCGCTCAGACGCCACAGGTGCAAAACTCGTACTCATGCTATCTGTGTCTAAAGCCTGTCTAAGATTTCGAAGAGCATTCGTTGAAGCCTTAATAGACTTCTTCTTGCATGTACCAGGTTGGTTGATGTCAAATGTAAGCTGCTGATGCTGCACATTTATATACATGATATGTTCTAAATTCACAAGATAAGGTTTTCCGACAAGAGCAAACTTTGACGACAAATCCATTGATAGCTGTTTGTCAATCTTACGTGCAATTTCGGCACGCTGAAAACTTACTGTTTCCAGTATATCTCCATCCGTTAAGTGTATGTCACAATAATTTCCATCTGCCACGACATACAGTATTGTATCTGGTCGCAGATAGTACACCTCGTTTTGATTGCTGATTTCTATTATTTTATTGTTTCCCCTCATATCTAATGTGCTCTTCCCTACTGACACCTCTATTTGTTGTGTCAACGAGACTTGAATATTTGCTTTTTTTATATGCTGTTTATTTCTTCCCATACTTACCTGTATTTTTTTGATGTACAAAGGTATCAACAAGTAAGCATATATGCATCATGTTTGAATGCGCTATGTATGAAAGTAGCTTCTCTGTGTATGAAAAATGATTTTACGTACTTAAAGATCTCTGCTTGGTAAAATATAAGATAACTTTTATTTGCTCACAAAAATACAAAAAAAAACGGGAAATGCTTGTTTTTTTACAGATAAACTCAGTTTTTCACTCAAAACCTAAGTTTCGCAAGTTCGGTAAGGCGTAACCTACAATAAGTAATACATCTGTTATGGTGTGATGATACTGGGGGAAAAGAAACTTTTGTCCTATTCGATTATGCGTCAAGAAATATACCCCTATAGCAATGCCAATTTGAATACTGCGCAACTTTTTATTTTACAATAAATAATTCTGTCTATAAATGGAACATTATTTTTGTCTTAAAGCATTTATTTTGTCACATTAACAGATTATACATTCACATAATAAAGAAATTTTGTTTATTTTTGCATCAAAATAGAATTTATTCTCCTATGCGATATAACAAAATCACCATATTTGTACTTTTTTGTGTTGTCATGTTGGCATCATCATGTAAAACCGAACAAGAAAAAAATGTAGAAAACATATTAGCCTGTGTGGACTCTGTCATCGATAATGATCCACTCAAGGCAGATAGTTTATTGTCAACTATCAAACAGTTTGTTCTTTGCATCAGCATACATTATGTAATACTTCATCTGTAAATCTTCTGAAATATTCTTGTAATGTGGTTTGATAGTTGACAATAAACTATCTGCCTTGAGTGGATCATTATTGATGACAGAGCCCACACAGGCTAATATGTTCTCTACATTTTTTTCTGGTTCGGGTTTA